>JAABTZ010000012.1 GCA_011389605.1 Desulfobacteraceae bacterium | reverse complement strand
CTTCTGCCAAGTGTGCAAATTCAACCGTTGCGCGTACGGTCCTGTATCCCATCTCCGGGTGTTTCTTAATAATCTCCCATTCATCGTCTGCCAGCGGTTCCTTTTTGGTCAGTATCTCCCCGGGCAGGTTTATTTTTCCGATATCGTGCAAGGTGATCAACAGGTGCAGCCGGCTCAGATCTGAATCAGAAAGCCCCACGTTTCTGGCAATCTTTAAAGCCACATTCTGCATGTTCCTTGTATGCTCTCCTGTTTCAAAGCTTTTTTCTCCCAGGGTTTTGAGCAAGGCGCTAAGAACATTGCCCCTATCGCTTCGCCCCTGGGCAAACTTCTGCTGATACATGTAATCTTCAGCCTCTTTCAACGTCGTTTCCAGGTTTTTTTCCGTGCTGTCCATAATTGAAAGACCCAGGGCCATGGAAAGCTGCACGTTTTCCACGTATGCCTGGCTGCATTGGTCTTTTATTCTTTTGCACACGGCGCTTTCATCCTCTGCCCGGATTTGCGGCAGCAGGATCACAAATTCATCGCCGCCCCACCGGGCGATGATATCTTCTTTCCGGCACGATTTGCGTAAAACACCTGCTGCAGCATTCAGCATCCTGTCTCCTGCAGCATGGCCGTAGGTGTCGTTAATCAGCTTCAGACCGTTTAAATCAACCATGATAACGCCGATAGGCAGCTGCCTTTCGGTATTGAGCCTTTTCATTTCTTCTTCCAGATAGGCACGGTTGTAAAGCCCTGTGAGGCTGTCGTGAAAGCTGAGGTAGCGAATCTTTTCATCTGCTTTCCTGCGCTCGGAGATGTCGCTGAGCGTGACGCGAAAGACCGTTGAGCCGTTTTCGTCCTGCGCCGCGGTTGCATCCAGACGCACCCATACAAATGAGCCGTCTGCTCTGATCATCCGAAGTTCACAAACCTGGGGTACAGTGGTTTGAAAAAGGCGTTTGCGGTGCAGATAGTAGATATCCTGGTCTTCCTTGAGGATAAACCGGGAGACCGGCTGGTTGACCATTTCATTTCTGGACACATTGAGCAATTCCGCGGCAGTGAGGTTGGCCTCCAGTATCAGCCCCTTTTGGCTTATCGTGCAATAGCCGACCGGAGCCAGGTCGTAGAGATCAAAATAGCGCGCCCGGGATGCATCCAGTTCCAATTGAGCCCGGCGCAGCTCTTCATTCTGTAGTTCCAGTTCGATCTGGTGAACCTGCAGCTCGTGGAGCATCTGCCGGGTTTCTTCGGGCGACAGCCCCGTAAGGTCTTTTACCGCCGGAGAAACATTCTGCCGGATTTTATCCTCGGCCCGTTTGCGCAGCTCAAAGACGCTCTCGGGCAGGGTTTTTCCGCTGGTCATCCTGATTTTCTTCCCCCGCCAAAAAACAGGAGTGCGCCGCCAATAACAATCGCCCCGGCGCCAGCCCAGACCGGGACGTTGACCGTCTCCTTGTCCTTTACCGACAGCTCTATCGGCCCCAGCTTCGCATCATGGGTACCCTTGGTGTAGGTAAAACCGCCATACGCCAACCCAAGGACGCCGGCCACGATCAGCACGACTGCCACAAGTCTGACTGCGTTCATTCTGCATTCTCCCTGTTAAATTTTTGTTAAATAAATTCATGTATCTCCGCCACGGACAGCGCATTGGGGCTTGACTATCCATACAAATCAGACCCGCGGGTGCGCCGCAACGTTTAGCTTTGTGGTCCCCTGCACAGACGCATCCCGGGATCGCTAAAGGCGCCGGCCCTGAATGACACGAAGCAGGATCACCACCACCGCTATGACCAGGAGGATATGAATTAGCCCGCCCATGGTGTTTGAGGTGACAAAACCCAGGAGCCAGAGGATAGCCAATACAATTGCAATAGTTTCGAGCATTTTGCTTCTCCTTTGTTATAATCGCCCGATGACGTCGTTTAACCCTTCTAAAGGCGCGGATGCCATCGGGCGATATGACCCTTAGGATTCAAGGCTAAAATTTAAAGCCAATTCCGACCGTATAAACAAAACGTCCGTCGTCAAAATTGTCATCTATGTCTTTTGCACTTTTGGAAAGAACCTGATATTCAAGGCCCGCAAGAACAAAGGTCGTATCATTGACAAAAAATTTAACTCCGCCTTCCGGCCCTGCGATAAACTGCTCTCTGACCGTATCCCCATATAAATAGCCGATATTGGCGCCAAGATACGGGTACCACCACCCCATATCAAAATTATAAACAAGCGCTCCGCGGGTGGAACCATTCCAGGCGTCACTGCCGCCGGACACATCGGCATATGAAATCCCCTGGCGCACAATGGCTTCTATGCCCGGGGTGAGGAAATATCCCAGACCGGCTTCAATATTAAATACCGTACCATCAAGGCTTTCGTCGCTTGAGCCGCTTCCGCCCAGCGTCAACTCCATGTCCCCGGCCTCGTATGCCATGGCGGATGGAACAAAAAGTAACATGGACAATGCGATCATCATAACAATCTGTTTTTTCATTTGTTGTCCTCTTTCAGTTGTAAGTAAAAAATTGTTTGTCGTTAGGTAAATGGTAAAAAAAGACTGAATTTGGTTTACATGCTATTCCTCCTTTACGTTTACAATGGCGGCAACGGCGCGATTCACCAGTCTCAGAAAAATGAGTATGGCAATCCCCGCGGCAAGAAGAATCAGTGATTCCGGAGAGACATTAAACATCATATAAAACGCCTTTTTATTGGTTGAATTGTGTTGCCTTAAAAGAACGCTTCCTTATTTTACAATCAGATCATTTTTTACGAAATTAACCCCTTTTACGCTTCTGGTGATTTCAACTGCTCTGTCGACGGCCTCTTTGGAATCGACAAATCCGCTTTATAACAAAATATAACATGTCGTTTCTGTCTGTCGATAAGGGTTTTTCACATTCTTTTGTAAGATGGAGGCCTACATTTTCAGGCACATGCTCAGGTTCGACGCAATTGGCCTGGCGGTCATTTGCGTCAAAAAAAGATTTCAAGGCGGCTAAGAGAAAAGATCAGGTTGAAGCCTGAGATTCTTCATGAATCGGGAAGATCATGCTGGCGGGCATAGCTGATAAGTTGTTCATTGTTTTTCAGTTTGAGCTTTTCAAGCAGGCGGGTGCGGTACCTGCTTACCGATTTGGGGCTCAGTCCTAGATTTTCGGCAATATCCTTGATCCGCTTGCCTTCTGCGATCATGCAAAGGATTTGGTATTCTCGGTCAGAGAGTGTTTCGTGCGGCAGGCTGTTATTCGGATGGCTTGTATTATCGGCCATGAGCTGTGCCATAGCGGGGCTGAAATAATATGCCGGTATTTGCAACCCGGGCTGATCAGAATTAAAATTTTGACAAAGACGCTTACCATTGCCCCAAACGGGTTTTTTCGCACCCGGAAAATCAAGAAGGAAGTCACGGGCCCGGACCCCTTTCTTCCCAAAAAGCCCAAATGCGGCTGAGAATCACTTTTAAATTTTTATCAGTATGATCGGTTGTGGAGAACAAAAATCTGTTTGAACAGAACCGGCGCGCCGGCAGAAAAATATTGTAAGGAATAATGCGATGTTTCGACACATTCTCATCCCGTTGGACGGCTCCAGGCTGGCAGAATGCGCTGTATCCTGCACCATGGCGTTTGCCCGCATATTCGGGGCAAAGGTATCGCTGCTGCGGGTTCTCGAAGAAACCCAGCACAGCGAAGGTCTGCATCCGATCGATCCCCTGGATTGGAACTTATTAAAAAGGGAGGCCGGCACCTATCTGGAGGAATTGCGCTCCCGATTCGAAGCAGAGGGTATTGATGCCAAAGCCGTTATAAAGGAAGGCCGGCCGGCCCAACGCATATTGGAGGCCATCCATGACAAGGACGTGGATCTGATGGTGCTCAGCAGTCATGGCAGAAGCGGCCTGAGCGGATGGTATGCCGGCAGTGTGCTTCAAAAAATTGTCGTGCGGGCTCATATTTCGGTCATGATCGTTCGGGCGTATCGGCACGGAGATGATTCGTCCACGCCGTTTGCTCTGAGCAGGATCCTGGTTCCGCTCGATGGTTCCAAACGATCGGAATTTGCATTGACACCCGCAGCAAGCCTTGCCCGTTCCCACAACGCGGAGCTTATTTTAAGCCATGTGGTGCCCAGGCCTGAAATGCCCCGCTGGACACAGCAGACCCGGGAAGATCTGGAACTGGCAAATCGCATCGTGGAACGCAACCTCGAAGAGATGGAAAAGCATTTTGAGACTATTCTGTCCAGCTTGCCAGTCGATGCCCGTACCATTCTGGAGACAGCCGATGACGCCACTGCCCGGCTGCATGAACTGGTAAGCCAGGAAAAAGCCGATCTCGTTGTCATGAGCGCCCACGGCTATTCGGGTAAATCAAAATGGACCTATGGCAGCATCGCACAATCCTTTATCGCTTATGGGGCCACACCGCTGCTGCTCGTGCAGGATTTTCCCAGGGACAGAATCGAGCCGACTGAGGCGGAAACCGCGGCGGCTGAAAAAACAGGGCATTAGTATGTTCTCCCATTCCGTTATTGATCAGGCAGGTTATCCGGGCTGGCTCGAGGACCGGGTCAGCTTCCAGAAAAAACGACTTCAAAAAGCCCATCGGCAATTTTCCCGGCAAGCCGGTCAGGAATTCACCCACTCTGTTGCATCCGAATGGATTCTTGACAACTATCATATCGTCCAGGAGGCCTGGCGGCAGATTCAGGAGAATATGCCGAAAAAATTCTACCGCCAGCTTCCCAAACTGGCCGCACCGCCTCTCAAAGGCAAACCCCGGGTTTACGCAGTTGCCCTGGAGGCCATTGAGGCATGCGGGGGCGAGTTGAAAATTGACAGGTTAAAGGCATTTATCGAGGCGTATCAGAAATCCTCGGTTCTGGATACCGGGGAGCTCTGGGCGCTTCCGGTCATGCTGCGGCTGGGCGTGCTGGACTATCTGGCGCGCGCGGCAGAAAATGTCCAGTGGACCGGCCAGCCATCCGAAGAGTCCGGTCAGCAGGTCCCCCTCGGATTGGAAACCATATCCGACGAGACCATGGTCGCTTACGCAATCCAGAGCCTGCGCACCCTTGCCGACCAGGATTGGAACGATTTTTTTGAACAGGTCTCCCTTGTCGAGCAGATTTTAAAAGAGGATCCATTGGCGGCCTATGAGATAATGGACTTTGCCTCCAGGGACAGGTGCCGCAAAACTGTTGAAGCACTGGCAAGGGGCACCCGTCACAGTGAAACAGAAGTCGCCAGGGAAGCCATCGGGCTTGCCCGCCAGGCACTTGACAAGAATTCATCCGAAGACGAATACCGGCATCATGTCGGCTATTATCTCATCGATTCAGGACGTGCGCAACTCGAGGAGCAGCTGGGGTTCCGGCCACCCCTGAGGCATGGCGTGCAGCGGTGGCTGCTGAATCATCCGGCGCTGCTCTATTTAGGATCAATCGCAATTCTGGCCCTGCTTATTTTACTTGCGCTCATGGAATATGGATACAGCCAGAACGCCACAGGGTTTCAACTGGCCCTGATTCCGGCTCTTTTCCTGATCCCGGCGGTCACATCCGCCAGCGCCTTAATCAATTGGGCAGTCACCCGGCTCATGTCTCCACGGGTGCTGCCGAAGCTTGACTTTAGGTGCGGCATCCCGGCCGACTGCCGCACCATTGTGGTGATTCCCGCCCTGTTGAGCGACGCGGATGAAATCAATGCTTTGTTACGGCAGCTTGAACTCCATTATGTGGGCAATCCGGACCGCCGCCTTTTTTTTGCGCTGTTAACCGATCTAACCGATGCGTCTCAAAAAGAAATGCCCCGGGATCGCGAACTGATATCACAGGCCATTGCCGGCATCGAAGGCCTCAACCAGAGCTATGGGACCGGATCCGGTGAAAATCAAGAACACATGCCGTTTTTCCTTTTCCACCGGGAAAGGCTGTGGAATCCGGCAGAAGGCAAATGGATGGGATGGGAGCGCAAGCGGGGAAAACTCGAAGAGTTCAATCACCTGCTCAGCGGGTCCGGGAAGACTTCCTATGCCGTTCGGATCGGGAATCTTTCGGCCCTGACTGAAATTCGCTATGTCATAACCCTGGACGCCGATACCATGCTGCCGCGCGAAACCGTCCATCGTCTGATCGGAACCCTGGCCCATCCCCTGAATCGTCTCCGATCCGAGCCGCTGATTGGAGAAAAGGTTGCCGGGTATACCATCCTTCAGCCCAGAACCGAGATACACCCGCTCAGCGCGAACCGGTCGGTTTTCACGCGGATATTTTCCGGCAGCAGCGGATTGGACCTGTATTCCACCGCGGCCTCGGATCCCTACCAGGACCTGTTTGGAGAAGGCATCTATACGGGCAAGGGGATTTATGACCGCCCGGCCTTTGAAAACATTCTTTCCAGACGGATTCCGGATAATGTTTTGCTGAGCCATGACCTTATCGAGGGCCTGCATGTGCGGGCAGGCCTGGTGAGTGACATTGTTTTGCTCGAGGAATACCCGCCGAGCTATCCGGTGTACACGCGCCGGCTGCACCGTTGGGTCCGCGGGGACTGGCAGCTGCTGCCCTGGCTGTTGTTTAACAAACCCCACGCCGAAACAACCAGGCCATATCGGCTTTCATTGATCAGCCGCTGGAAGATCCTCGACAACCTTATCCGCAGTCTTTTCCAGCCGGCGATGCTTATTCTGCTGATTTCCATATGGCTCCTGTTCCCGGGCCCGGCATTGATATGGACGCTGGTGGCGCTGCTGGTTTCCGCGGCCCCGCTGGTGGTTTCGGTGGGTGCAGGGCTGCCCCGTCAATTCCGAAACCGGACGTCTGTGAAGAATATCGCCGCCTCCTTTCGCTTATCGGGCTGCCGCTGGCTGCTGATGCTTGCATTTCTGCCCCATGAAGCGCTGATTACACTGGATGCCGTCTTCAGATCGCTTTACCGGATGTCTGTTTCCCGGAAACGGCTGCTGCAATGGACCACCTCGGCACAGACAGCCCTGGCCTTTGAGCAAAAAATCAAACAGATCCGGTTTTGGCAGCAGATGTGGGCCGCTCCGGTCGTTGCGCTCGGTGCGGCATTCTTGATGGCCGTATTTGATTTCAGGGATCTTTTCTGGGCCTGGCCGCTGATAATCGCCTGGTTTTTTTCGCCCTACATCGCTTATCGGATCAGCCAACCCGTAAAACCCGTGCAGGAATATCTCCAAGTCGGGCAGCGATACCAGATCCGCAGACTGGCCCGCCGCACCTGGTTTTTTTTTGAGCGCTTTGTCGGTCCGGAAGATCACTGGCTTCCACCGGATCATTTTCAGGAATCGCCTCTGGGCCTTGTTGCCCATCGCAGCTCCCCGACCAATATCGGCCTCATGCTGATTTCGACACTGGCGGCATATGATCTTGGATATATCGGCCTGCCCCTGCTCTCTGCCCGCATGCGAAATACCATTGACACCCTGGAAAAGCTGGAAAGGCATCGCGGTCATTTTCTCAACTGGTACGACACCCGCAACCTGCATCCCCTGCAGCCGCGTTATGTGTCAACGGTTGACAGCGGCAATCTGGCCGCAAGTCTGCTCGCACTTGGCCAGGGATGCCTCGGCCTGAAAAAAGCACCTGTATTGCGCTGGCAGCGCTGGCAGGGACTGCTTGACACCATTGATGTGCTTGACGATATCGTGGCGCAGTTCAAGAAAAGTGCCTCCGAAGTCGTCAGCCCCATGCAGGTTCAATGGGATCATATCCGGAATAAGGTGCTGGCGGTTCAAAATGACCCCAACCAGTGGGCCGCCCTGCTGCATCGGCTTGAGGCCGAAGAACTGCCCGAGCTTGACCGAAGGCTTGCGATGATAATCGAGAGCAGCGGGCATCTGTTAAAAACAGCAGACTTAAATAGTCTACGCCACTGGACCGAACGTATTCACCACCAGCTGCGGGCAATGCGCCGGGAAATAGAAAGCCTTGTCCCCTGGATTTCCATGCTGGATCAGGTTCCTGACCTTTTGCAAATCGTCAACACCCCGGCGGCTGAAGCATGGGAGGCACTGAAAGGATCATTGCCGCTGATGCCGGCAGTAGACGAGGTGGAGACCTTATGTGAAACCGGGCTCCAGCGCCTTTTCCGACTGCGCACGGCATTAAAGGCAATGCCTGAGACCGGGGATCGCGGCCAAGCCCTGGCGTGGTGCGCACAGCTGGGCGAAAAACTGGTGTCAGCGCAAAAAAATGCCGGCCTTCTCCTGCAGGATTTCCTGAAAATCGGCCTTCAGTCTGAAAAAATGGTCGAGGCCATGGACTTCAGGTTTCTGTTCAATCCAGGACGCCAGATTTTCCGTATCGGCTACAACGTGGATGCAGGGGAGATGGACAGAAATCACTACGACCTCTTGGCTTCCGAGGCGCGTATTGCAAGTCTTTTGGCCATTGCCAAGGCAGATATTCCCCAGAGGCACTGGCTGCATCTGTCCCGGCCCATGGTACAGCTCGGAGATAGAAGGGGCCTGGTTTCCTGGAGCGGGAGCATGTTTGAATACCTGATGCCTGTTTTGCTGATGCGCGAGCAGGAATCAACCCTGCTTGGACAAAGCAACCGGGCGGCGGTGGCCCGCCAGATTGAATTCGGGAAGCAGAAAAATGTGCCCTGGGGCGTGTCCGAGTCGGCCTATTACCGGTTTAACGCAGATATGCACTACCAGTACAGCGCTTTTGGCGTGCCGGGTCTGGGATATAAACGGGGGCTTGAAGATGATCTTGTCATTGCCCCCTATGCCTCTATCCTGGCCCTGACGATCCGGCCCAGAGCCGTACTGGACAACATTGCCGCATTAATGGAGGAAAACGCACTCGGCAATTACGGGTTTTATGAGGCTGTTGATTATACCCCATCGCGGCTCCCACCTGGAGATAAACGGGCCGTGATCCAGTCCTTTTACACCCATCACCAGGGCATGATTTTCCTGTCGCTAACCAATTATCTCTGTGAGGGGAAGATGATAGATCGTTTTCACAGTGATGCCCGGATCCGAAGCACGGAGCTGCTGCTCCAGGAAAAGCTGCCCATCCATGCACCGCTTGAAAAGATGCAGGAACAGGTGGCGCTACGGGGCATGGAAGAACAGAACCGGGTTGTGCTGCACTCCTGGTCGGTGCCGGTTCGTGCACCCTTTCCGCAGGTCCACCTGCTTTCCAACGGGTGTTACAGTTCATTTATCACCAGTGCCGGGGCCGGGTTTAACATGTGGGGCGATATAGGCCTGACCCGGTGGCGTGCCGATACCACCCTGGACAACCACGGGATCTGGATCTATGTTCGCGATCAGGAAAGCAGCGCATTTTGGTCGGCCACCTGTCAACCCGCCGGCAGGGCCGCAAAACAGAATGAAACCCACTTCTTTCCGCACAAGGCTGATTTCCACGGCAGATTCGGGGATATTGCCATGCACACCGAAATAACCGTACCGCCGGAGGATGACGTTGAGGTTCGCAGAATCACCGTAACCAACCAGGGCAATCGGAAACGGCAACTGTTTCTGGCCAGCTATGGAGAGATCTCACTTGCCCCGCCCAAAGAAGACGGGCGTCACCCGGCATTTAATAAATTGTTTATTGAGAGCCGCTACATAAGTGAATTCAACGGGCTTGTTTTTCAGCGCAGGCCGCGTTCCGGGCAGGAATGCCCGGTTTTTCTGATCCACGCACTGACCCCGCCTGATGGGATTGCAGCCACCGGCGCCTGTGAAACAGACAGGCTCCGGTTTCTGGGCAGGGGACAGACAAGCGGGGACCCGCTTGCGCTGCGCAAAGAAGGGCAATGGCAGAGCGCAAAAGGCGTGGCCACCCTTGATCCGATCATGTCCCTGGGCCAGGAGATAGAACTGAAACCCAATCAAACGGTGCGCCTGGCCTGGTACACCCTGGCTGACGGCTCCCGCGGCCAGGCCATGGACACGGCCCGGCGTTATCAACAGTGGTCCGCAGTGGACCGGGCCTTTGAGGATGCAGAAGCGCAAAGCAAATCAGAGTTTCGCCGCCTGGAGCTTTCCAGTCCGGATCTTGCATTGATTCAGAGCCTGCTTTCATTGCTGCTCTACCCGCATCCGGTCCTCCGGGCCGATGCGGAAACGATTGCCGCCAACACCAAGGGCCAGTCCGGACTATGGCCGCATGCCATTTCCGGGGACTACCCGATCCTTCTGGTCCGTATCAGCAGCCAGGAGGAAACAAGCCTGGTCAAGGAGCTGCTGCGTGCCCATACCTACTGGCGCAACCGCGGCCTCAAGATCGATCTGGTAATCCTTAACATGAAAGAAAGCGGCTATTCCCAGGATGTGCAGGGGCAACTGCACCGGCTCCTGATACGAACCAAAAGCGATGCACTGCTCAACCAGCGCGGCGGTATTTTCATCCTGCGCGCCGATCAGATGGAGGAGCCCGACAGGATACTTATGGCCACGGCCGCACGTGTAATACTGGACGGCGGCAGGGGGACTCTGGCAGAGCAGTTGGCAGATATTTACACCGATCCGGCCCAGCTTCCGGATTTCCACCCCGCACCCGCGCCCGAAAAAGCGCCTGAACAGGTTTCACCGCTTTTCCGGCCAAAGGATCTTCTTTTTGACAACGGCCTGGGCGGTTTTATGCCCGATGGCCGTGAATACGTGATTTACCTGGAGCCGGGCCGGGACACGCCCGCCCCCTGGATCAACGTGATCGCCAATCCGGTTTTCGGCTTCATGGTTTCCGAAGGCGGCAGCGGCAACACCTGGGCAGTCAACAGCGGGGAGAACCGGCTGACCCCCTGGCACAATGATCCGGTATCCGATCCTTCAGGGGAGGCCATTTATCTGCGCGATGAAGAGACCGCAGCTGTTTGGTCGCCAACCCCCCGGCCGGCAGGGGAAACGGAGCCGTACCTGATCCGTCATGGTGCGGGATACAGTATTTTTGAGCATAACAGCCATGGTCTTGGCCAATGGGTGCGCATGTTTACACCTCCCCGGGACCCGGTCAAAATCATTCAGGTTCGCCTGGAGAACCCGGGAACGTGCATCCGGCGAATGACCATTACCTGTTATGCGGAATGGGTGCTGGGCCCGGACCGGGAAAACATGACCCCCTATATTGTAACGACCTATGGCAAGGAGGGCCAGGCACTGTTTGCCCGGAATCCTTACAACAGCGAATTTGGTGACCGGGTTGCCTTTCTGTGCGCAGACACCCCCCTGCACGGGCTGACCGGGAGCCGTTCGGAGTTTCTGGGGCGCATGGGCAGCTACCGGCGCCCTGCGGCCCTCGGACGCATCGGCTTAAATGACATCACCGCTGCGGGGATCGATCCCTGCGGTGCGGTTCAGGTGCATCTCAATTTGTCCCCAAAAGAGGTGCGGGAAGTCAACTTTATGATCGGGCAGGGCGCAGACCAGACCGAGGCCCAGGGGCTTGTGGCAAAATACCGAAGCCCGGGACAAGTCAATGAAGCCTGGGAGCAAACCACGGCATTCTGGGAGGACCTGCTTGGCGCGGTGACCGTTGAGACCCCTGATCAGGCCATGGACCTGATGCTGAACCGATGGCTCGTCTACCAGAATCTTTCCTGCCGGATCTGGGGGCGCTCAGCCCTTTTTCAGTCAAGCGGCGCATTCGGTTTCCGGGACCAGCTCCAGGACGTGATGGGCGTTTTTAATCATCAGCCGGAAGTGGCAAGGCAGCATATCCTGCTTGCGGCCCGCCACCAGTTCGAGGAGGGCGACGTGCTCCACTGGTGGCATCCTCCCTCCGGGCGGGGGGTGCGCACCCGCATCACGGATGATCTGCTGTGGCTGCCTTATGTGACTGCAAAATATGTAAAAACCACAGGCGATCAATCCATTTTATCGGAAAAGGGGCCTTTTCTGAAAGGAACGCCGCTGACACCTGAAGAAGAGGAAAGATACGGTCATTATGAATCCACCTCCGAGGCGTTCAGCCTGTATGTGCATTGCCTGCGGGCAATTGACAAGGCCTCGACCAGCGGTGAACACCAAATACCCCTGATGGGTGCCGGCGACTGGAACGACGGTATGAATCGGGTCGGGATTCATGGAAAGGGGGAAAGCATCTGGCTGGGGTGGTTTCTGTACGCCACTTTAACGGATTTTGCAGACATCAGCCGGCAAATGGCAGATGACCGGCAGGCCGATGCCTTTCTTGGGATGGCCCGTGATCTGCAGCAAAACCTGGAAGACTCGGGCTGGGATGGAAAGTGGTACCTGAGGGGGTTTTATGACGACGGCGTGCCTTTGGGATCATCGCGATCCGATGAGTGCCGCATCGATTCCATTGCGCAGTCCTGGGCCGTTCTTTCCGGGGGCGCACCGGATTCCGCCAGGTGCACCTCGGCTATGGAAGAGGTTGCAGAACACCTGGTGAAGCCGGAACATCAACTGATACAACTTTTTACACCCCCATTTGATAAAACCTCCCGTGATCCCGGATACATCAAGGGGTATCCGCCGGGTATCAGGGAAAACGGGGGGCAGTATACCCATGCCGCCACCTGGGCTGTATGGGCCTTTGCGCAACTGGGACAGGGCAATCGTGCTGAATGGCTTTTCCGGATGCTCAATCCCGTCTACCACTCCAACACGGCCAAAAAAATCGCCCGGTACCGTGTGGAGCCTTATGTAATAGCCGCTGATGTCTACAGCATGCCGCCCCATGCCGGCCGCGGCGGATGGACCTGGTATACCGGATCCGGGGGATGGATGTACCGCCTGGGGCTGGAAGCCATTCTGGGATTTTGCCGCGTGGGAGACGCACTCAGGATTGAGCCGTGCATTCCCAGGGCCTGGCCAGGATTTACGATAACCTACCGCCATGGCGCGTCGGTTTATCATATTCAGGTTCTTAATCCGAAAGGGGTCAACAGGGGCGTCGAACAGATCCTGCTCGACGGCGAAGTCCTGGCCGGCAAAGACGTTCCCCTTTTGGATGAAAAACGGCGATACGACGTCGTGGTGCACCTGGGGTCAAATCTTTAATCTTGATAATTTGATGGCCCCATCCTCAAGCCGTTGCTTTTTCCGGTTGATCAAGGCGCGTCCAAACGCCAGTCATGGTGGAGGTATTGAATGTCGAGATTTTCATTTATTTACCCATTTTTCTCCGGATCCGGATCCACCTTTGCTCTTCCGGTTTTTGCCCGGACAAAATTGACGATTTTTTTTACCGCAAGGGGGAAAATGCCGAGAATCACAAAAGAGATGATCAGCGAAGGAGAAAGGATGTCGCCCATTTTGCTGATCTGGCCCAATTGGTTGCCGGCATTTATAAAAACGGCCGCTCCTGCAAGCATGCCCACCTGGGAGACCCAGTAAAATGTCCGCAGTCGCATCTCGGTTAAGGCCATGCCCAGGTTGATGGCAAAAAACGGAATTGCCGGAATCAGACGCAGGGTAAAAAGGTAAAACGCGCCTTCTTTTCTAATGCCCGCATTGATTTTGTCATACCAAGCGCCCATCTTTTCCTTTGTCCAGTCCCGAAACAGGTATCTGGCCACTGCGCAGGCAAGGGTTGCGCCGATGGAGCTGGCAAAAGAGACGAGAACAAGGCCGATCCAGAACCCGAAAAGTGCCCCGCCCGCCAGTGTCATGATCGCCGCGCCCGGAAGGCTCAATGCCGTAACCACGACATAGATGATCAAAAACGCACCTGTAACCAGTACAGGGTATTGTGCAAGCAGGGCCTGGAATTTTTCCCTGGAGTCCTTTATATACGCTAAGTTCATATACTGCTGTAGGTCCAGGGCAAAAAACAGTACAACAATGACGGCAATCACACCGAGTACAGCAAGTTTTTTGAAATCCTGGATTTTCATGGGCCCCTCTCAATATTTTTTGAAAAACCGGCCGAAAACGCTTTTTTTGGACGGTTCAGGGGCGGGGAGATCCAGATGACGGCAGATACAGGCCTCAAGATCGTATTCGGACACATCCTCTCCTTCCACAACAATCTCATCTCCCACCATAACAGCCGGGGCCACGGGCAGGTCCAGCTCGAAGTATTCGTCGGTCTGATACTCCGGCTTTGGCTTTGAGATCTCTTTGATTTCAACAGGATATTTTTTGCCCAACCTGGGCATCAGTTCTTTGAAATGCTTTCAGGGCTTTCCGTTGGGTTCGTTTAAGAAAAATCGGACTTCGAGCATATTGCCTCCATTTTGACAAATTGTTTGCTGTTTCTGCCTGATAAGCCGTGTACGTCTATCCTGGAAAAATTCTTCATAGTTTTGACGGACCGACTTGATTTACACTACTGCTTTTGAGATGAAGCGCTTTTTAATCCGGCCATGTGACTCAGAAATGCTTCCGGCGGGAGAAAATCCACCAGGCGCAGATCCTTGCGCTCTTTTCCGTCCGGGCCGATAAACACGATGGTGGGCACGCCCTTGATATCGTATTTTGACAGCAATCGTTCGTGCAGGGGATTGCCTGCCCGGGTCACATCGACTTTGATCATGGTGAAATCATCTTCGGCCTGGCGTACGACCTCGGGATGATGAAACGTCACTTCCTCAAACTCCCGGCAGGGGGTGCACCAATCGGCATAGAAATCGATAATCACGGGCTTGTCCCGGCTGATGGATTCAGAAATGATCTGCTCTGAATACGAATGCCAATCGACTCCCGGTCCTTTCATGGCCCATGAAGTGATCCAGAAAGTTGCCATTACCAGGCAGGCTGTTCCCACTATGGTTTTGAGCCACGGAAACGCCCTTGATCCTGCCTGGTTTTTATCCAGCCACCCCAGGTGCAGCCCGGCTGCCAGAGCCACGGCGACCGGAAGGCCCACCCTGAAGACATCAGGGAGAACGGGCCTGATAAAATATACGGCCATGCCCACCAGGACCCAGCCCATGAGCATGCGAACCCAGTTCATCCAGCCTCCGGCACGGGGCAGCCGCTGGAGCTGACCGGAAAATATGGCCAGCACGAAAAGAGGCAGGCCCAATCCGATGCTGAGGGTGAAAAATACCAGAAATCCAAGCCAGGGATTGCCCATGCCGGCCACCCAGGTGAGCAGCCCCAGCACAAATGGGCCGATGCAGGGTGCGGCCACCACCCCCAGGGTAAGCCCCATGAACAGGCTGCCGAAATAACCGCTGTAAGACTTTCCCGCCATCCGGGTCAGCGCCCCGGGCAGGCGCAGTTCCCAGAGCCCGAAAAGACTTGTTGCAAAAATGACCAAAACGCCTGCCACAGCGGCAAGTACAATGGGGTTCTGCAGCATGCCGCCCATCAGCCCACCCGTAAGGGCTGCTATAACGCCAAGGGTTGAGTTGGTCACGGCAAGGCCCATCAGATAACAGAGTCCGTGGGCAATCAAACGGATCTGACTGGTCTTTTCCCTGTCTGCGCGTCCGCCGAAAAACGAAACCGTAATGGGGATCATCGGATATACGCATGGTGTGAGGTTCAAGGCCAGCCCGCCGGCGAAAATACCCAGCAGCGTCCAGACCATGGCCCAGCCCTGAAGTGACCGGCTGTCCGGAGTTACTGAAGCTGTCCCGGTTGTCGTGCCCGGTCCTGCGGGGCTGCTGTCGATGGGCAGGCCGTGTTCCTGCCATTTGGGAAAACCATAAGGATCGCGGTAAACATTCTTGTACCCAAGGGATACGGCCACCCGGGCCGCCGAGTCGCTGCGGACTCATGTGAGCCCCGCTCAGTAGAATACAATGGTTTGATCCTTGTCCCCGCCTAAAAATTCATCCAGTTCATCCGCCCTGGTCCAGCGCTCCCACCATGTGGGTTCCATGGAAAAATTGCGGGCACCCTTGATATGTCCTGTACGGTATTCCCATTCCTGGCGGGTGTCGACCAGCAGCAGGTCAGAATCCCGCTGGTATAGATCAGCGAGTTCTTCTGTGGTTATGAGGCTGTAACCGCCTGTCTCGGCCTCGGCCAGCACATCATCCCAGGTTCCCTCCTCCAGCGGTGCCGGACGATTCACAAACCAGACCGAAAATACAGTGATGATCACGGCGGTCAGTGCCAGCAAAACTGAACTGCTTTTTTTCATGTTCGGCATTGAATACTCCTGTCAGTGCTGATGACGCTAATTTTCTTCTCTTTGAATTTTTGACAGCAAAAAAGTGGCTCCCCTGTGAGAAAGCCCGAGTTTTTCGGCCAGCGTTTTTTCATCCAGCGGGCCGTGCGCTTTTAAAAGCGCCTGCACCTCGGCTTCCAGCTCTTCGAGCCAATCCTCGAAGAGCACCAGCAGATCCGGATCTGCAATCGCCATGAGCTGCTCGGACTGGGCAACCTTGTTGACAAGGCTCTGGCACATCTGCGTTGGGTCGACACCTTCGCCCATGCATTCGGCCAGTCAGAGATTGACCAGGCTTGTGACCTTGTCGCCTTCAAACTTTGTGATCAGGTTCATGAGAAAACGTTCCCGCGCTTCGCTGTCCATGTCCTCCAGGAGCCTGCTCAGTATTTTGGTAATCTCTGACAATGCATTTTCAGGAGGCATGCTGGAAATCATTTCAAAAAGTTCATCCATGGAAATTCATCCTGCCTTTTGTTATTAAAAAGTTTTTCTCGCTGATAAAAGCTCGGTGGCCATTTCGCTCAAATCCCGCAAAATATCGAGGATTCCGGGATCTGCCAGTTCGTAATAAATAAAGGGGCCTTTGCGCTCCACCCTCACCAGAAGGCTTCGTTTCAACTCCTTTAAATGATGCGACACCAGGGGTTGCGACAAATCCAGTTTCTCGACAATGGCTGATACCGATTTCCTGCCGCCGCTGAGCAGCAGCAGGATCCTCAGCCGGTTGCCGTCTGAAAGGCTTTTGGCCAGAAAGGCAGCGCATTGGAGCTGATCATCATCGGGCCGGTTTCCGTCCGAAAGGGCATCCTTTTCTGCCGCCCGGCTTTGCGGGGTTCTGTCCCGT
>JAABTZ010000011.1 GCA_011389605.1 Desulfobacteraceae bacterium | reverse complement strand
GCAGCCCCCCGGCCGCCTTTTTCTGCTGGCCGATTCCGTGATAGTCCGCCCTGGTCACTCTGAACGGTCTTTTGTTCTTTGATTCCTGTCATTGAACACTTTGCCGGATTTTTTGAATTATCAAACCACACATATCGTTTTCTGCCATTGCATATCTTCCTTCCAGTATTACGTTTTATATAATCAAATAAATTTTTATTTATATGTTCATATAAAGTCTGTCAACAATATTTTCAGAGCACCTATGGTCAAAGACCTGATGAATCCCGGTCATGTCCCGGACAGTTATTTCATTTCCCGGTAGCGCCGGATCAGATTATTTGTTGAGCTGTCGTGTCCGGGCTCGGTGTTTGTATCGAGTTCAGGCAGGATCCGGGCGGCGAGTTGTTTGCCCAGCTCGACACCCCACTGGTCAAATGAATCGATGTCCCAGATAACGCCCTGGGTAAACACGCTGTGCTCGTAAAGGGCAACGAGTTTTCCGAGGGTTTCCGGTGTGAGCCGCTCGGCGAGAATCGTGGTAGACGGGCGGTTGCCCTCAAAGACCCGGTGCGGCACCAGCCAGTCGGGCGTGCCCTCGGCCCTGACTTCCTCCGGAATCTTGCCAAAGGCCAGGGCCTCGGCCTGGGCAAAAACATTTGCCATAAGGATGTCGTGATGCTGGCCCACAGGGTTGAGCGATTGGCCGAATGCTATGAAATCACAGGGAATGAGACGGGTGCCCTGGTGGATGAGCTGGTAAAAGGAGTGCTGGCCGTTGGTGCCCGGCTCACCCCAGTACACGGGACCGGTCTGGTAGTCCACCGCCGTGCCGTCAAGCGTGACATGCTTGCCGTTGCTCTCCATGGTCAACTGCTGCAAATAAGCCGGGAATCGGTTCAGGTACTGGTCGTAAGGCAGGACTGCGACGCTTTGTGCGCCGAAAAAATTGGTATACCAGACAGTCAGCAGCCCCATGAGCACCGGCAGATTGTGCTCGAAGGCAGTGCTGCGGAAATGCTCGTCGATCTGCCGCATGCCGTCGAGCAGGCCGCGGAAACGATCCGGGCCGATGGCCACCATCGTGGACAGGCCGATGGCCGAGGCCATGGAATAACGCCCCCCGACCCAGTCCCAGAACTCGAACATATTGGCCGTATCAATGCCGAATTCCGCCACCTTTGCGGCATTTGTCGATACTGCAACAAAATGGCGGGCTACGGCATTACTGTCGCCGCCAAGCCCCTTGATCAGCCAGTAACGCGCGGTTTGCGCGTTGGTCATGGTCTCCTGGGTGGTAAACGTCTTGGAAGCCACGATAAACAAGGTTTCCGCCGGATCCAGGTCACGGAGGGTCTCTGTTACATCCGTGCCGTCGATGTTGGATACGAACCTGAAGTGCATGGACCGGTTGCTGTAATGTTTAAGGGCCTCATAGGCCATGACCGGGCCGAGATCCGATCCCCCGATGCCGATGTTGACGACATTGCAAATCCTCCGGCCGGTGTGTCCTTTCCATTCACCGCTTCGGATCCGGTTGGAGAAGTCCGCCATTTTGTCAAGCACCGCATGGACACGATCAACAACGTTTTCGCCCTCGACCATAATGGCGCCCTGGCGCGGGGCACGCAGGGCCACGTGCAGGACAGCTCGGTTTTCCGTTGTGTTGATTTTTTCCCCGGAAAACATGGCCTCAATCCGGTCCTGCAAACCGGATTGTTCTGCCAACTGCACCAGAAGTCTCATGGTTTCATAGGTGACACGATTTTTCGAATAATCAAGGTACAGGCCGGCGGCTTCGACTGCCAGGCGCTGGCCGCGCTTTGGATCATCTGCAAACAGGGTGCGCAGATGCAGGTCACATATGTCATTGAAATGGCTTCCCAGGGCCTTCCAGGCCGGCCGTGCGGTTAGATACGGGGTGTGTGGGGTCATGCTTATACTCCTTTGGCTTGTTTACTTCAGCGCCCTGATCGTTGTCCCGTGGTTTTGATTCATTCACATAGAATACATAAGCCCTGTAATGTCTGCAACTGTTTAA
>JAABTZ010000119.1 GCA_011389605.1 Desulfobacteraceae bacterium | reverse complement strand
TGCTTGATTCAACCCTGCCGGGAAAACTGGCTGACTGCCAGGAATCCAACCCGGAATTCAGGGAATTGTTTATAGTGGATGCAGATTCAGCGGGCGGTTCTGCAAAACAGGGCAGGGACAGAAAAACCCAGGCCATTCTTCCTCTTAAAGGAAAAATTTTAAACGTTGAAAAAGCCCGGTTTGACAAGCTGCTGCGAAGCGAGGAAATTAAAAATATGATCACTGCCCTGGGCACTGGTATTGGCAGTGAGGAATACGATATAACCAAGATAAAATATCATAAAATAATAATAATGACAGACGCTGACGTGGACGGATCTCATATCCGGACCCTGCTTTTGACTTTTTTCTATCGTCAGATGCCTGAAATAATTGAAAAGGGATATCTCTACATTGCCCAGCCGCCCCTGTTTAAACTAAGCAGGGGTAAAAGTGAAAACTATCTCAAGGATGAAAAAGAATATACTGAAAATATTTTGCGCCGGGCCTGCGATGAAAAATATATCAAGGCCCGGATCCAGAGCAGTGAAGATGCAGTTTTGACAGGACACAGGTTTTACCTGCTGGTAACCGGCATGGCCGAATATCTGACTGTACTTGGAAGGCTTCAGCGCCACGGGATTTATTCAGAGCTTATAGAAACCATGATAAGGGCGGAAATATCGGATAAAAGTGATTTGCAGGATACCGGCAAACTCGGGGAACTTCGCAGCGCCCTTGAGAAAGGGGGATTTACCACAAGTGATCCCGAATGGAATGAAGAACGCAATGTTTACGAACTTATGGTCTATCCAAAGAAGGCCGCAGAAATCGAGCAGATGTTTTCAGACCTTTCCGATAAAAAACAGTTAACCGTTAAAATCGGCCGCAGCCTTGTTCATTCCAAGGATTACCAGAAAGCCATCACCCTTTATGAACAGATAGAACCCTATGACGGAAAACAATTTGAAGTTTACCAGGCAACAGGAGATGATGCCAAAGCTTCGGCCCCGGTTGTTTTAAAAACAAAGGAAAACCTGATTCATCACCTTATGGAGGAAGGCAAAAAAGGACTGTCTATTCAGAGGTACAAGGGTTTGGGGGAAATGAATCCCGACCAGTTATGGGCAACGACAATGAATCCTGAAAGCCGGACACTGCTTCAGGTGAAAGTGGAAAACATAGTTGAAACCGATGATATTTTCACAATTTTGATGGGCGATGAAGTCGAGCCCAGACGTAATTTTATCCAGAACAATGCTCTGGAAGTAAGTATGCTCGATATTTAGAATTAGCCGCAAAGATGTC
The DNA here is from genome assembly GCA_011389605.1 of Desulfobacteraceae bacterium. GTDB lineage: Bacteria > Desulfobacterota > Desulfobacteria > Desulfobacterales > Desulfosalsimonadaceae > Desulfosalsimonas. Next base: position 6,573 of record JAABTZ010000119.1, on the reverse strand, counting down.
TTTTGAGGTTATCAATATCCAGTATGAGAATTTGAATATAATCAATAATTTCATTGGCTGTAGCTGTTGTAAAAAGATTTTCCAGGATCTGGCAGCGCGCGGCAAAATCATTTAATCCCAGGTTGACAACAGCGCCTTTAAAAGAATGAAGCAGTCGGTTTGACTTTTCCATATCGTTTATTTTTACAGCTTCCTGCAGATCGGCTAATTCTTTTGCGGATGTTTTGATAAAAAGTTTCAGTAATTGATTATATTCATTTTTATCAATACCCAGGCTGTCGGCTTTTTTCCTGATGTCCATAATCCTTCCTGTACTCGCGGCAAGCTTGAAAATCGCTCGGTTTTGATTTCCTTGTAAGCTTTTTACGAAGCCGTCAAATTTGATGCACTCGTAAAAAGTCTGATTTCAGATGGAGCCGTAAAAAGTTCAAGATCAAGGCTTGCGCGATTTTGAAAAATGCAGCGTACTTAGCCGTACGTGAAATTCTGAGAAATTGCGCGTAACGCAGATGTTGGACTTTTTACGGTTCCATCAAATTTGCTTGACAATATAGCGGCAGTTTCATATAGTCAACACCTTTAAATTACATAATTCGTTTAAATTAAAGCTTAAAATGGTTTTGTGCAAATGCCGGATAAAAATTTCCAGGATATTGTTTCCTCCCGAAAAGAGCGATGGATCGCTAAGTGGCTCGACGAGGTAATGAGAAGCTACCCGAAGGAATCCGTCCGTTTTTTCAGGGACACAATGGATCCCTTTGCCAACCCGGTAGGCGCTGCTCTGAGAAAAGGGGTTTATAGTCTCTTTGATGTTCTGGCTGCTGAATCCTATGACAGGCAAGCCGCCCGCCAGGCCCTTGAACCCATGATCAGGGTGCGGGCCATACAGGAAATGGCACCTTCCGAGGCCCTTGGTTTTATAACTCAAATAAAATCAATAATGGCCGCGGATATCAAATCTGCGGATACTTACGGGCAGCAGGCGGCCATGGTGCGGAAGATAGGCGATCACTCTGATAAGGCGCTTCTTACCGCCTTTGATCTTTACATGGAATGCAAAAAGCATGTTTATACGTTGCGCGCCGTGCAGGCACGTGACGGTGTCAGGCAGTTGCTGATTAAAAATAAATTAATAAGTGAGCTGCCGGATATTGATCCGGCCGTTATGGGATAAACCAACAAGGTTAACCGGCGCAATCGGTATGGCAGCAAAAACCGGCACATCCGGAGCCGTGCCGCAGCCGGGCAAAGCGAGGTGGTGGTCAATGAATACCGCGTATTTGTATTCACTTATTGCAGTGGTGCTTCTGGGTTTGCTCGCATATATAGGCGCGGAGGCAGCGGGACTCGAAGTTTTATTCGGCGTGATCATACCGTATCTCGCCCTTATAGTCTTTCTTGTCGGCTTTGCCAACAAAATGTTAGATTGGGGTAAATCAGCCGTACCTTTCCGAATCACAACGACATCGGGCCAGCAAAAAAGCCTGCCCTGGATTAAGCACAACAGGTTTGACAGCCCTTTTACCAATGGCCAGGTGGTGGTCAGGATGCTTCTGGAAATCCTTTTGTTCAGGTCGCTTTTTAAAAACACCCGAACGGGATTTGCAAAAGACAACCAGCACATCACTTACAAATGGGTTCTCTGGTTGTGGCTGTTTGCCCTGATGTTCCATTACTCGTTTTTTGTTGTGGCAGTACGGCATCTCAGGTTTTTTGCCGAGCCGGTTCCGTTTTTTGTAAGTTTTCTGGAACAAATAGACGGCATGTTACAGATTCTGCTTCCCAACCTGTTTATTTCCGGCGTTGTGCTGCTTGCCGGAGCTTCTCTTCTTCTTCTTCGCAGGGTGTTTTTGCCGAAACTGGTCTATATTTCCAGGCCGGCGGACTATTTTCCTTTGTTTTTGATAATCGGCATTGCGGTAACCGGTCTGATGATGCGCTATATAAGCAAAGTTGATGTGGTCCGGATCAAAGAACTGACCATGGGGCTGGCCACCTTGCAGCCGTCAATTCCGGAAGGCGGCATCAGTGGTCTTTTTTATGTGCACTTTTTTTTCGTTTGCATCCTTGTGGCTTATATACCGTTTAGCAAGCTTATGCACATGGGCGGCATCTTCCTTAGTCCAACCCGCAACATGGCTAACAACTCCCGGGCCAAAAGGCATGTCAACCCCTGGAATTATCCGGTCAAGACCCATACCTATGAAGAGTATGAAGAAGATTTTCGAGATAAAATGATAGAGGCTGGTCTTCCAGTTGAAAAGGAGTAGTTATGGCAGAGACGCCGAAACCCGAAGAACTGTTTCAAAACATTGATCACAGCCTGCCGGAAACACCATGGGAAGATGTTCCACCAGATCTGTCCGAGGGCCGGTTCTGCTATCCAACCAAGAAAAAGAACCTGGAATATCTGGATCTGCCCACGACAACCGGTGGTGAATGGTCGCCTGCTGACGAACAGTGGCCGATTCCTGATAACTGGCAGGAAATTATCCACCAGGGATTCAAGGACAGGCTGGAAAAGTACCGATCCCTGAAGGTGTTTATGGATGTATGCGTCCGGTGCGGGGCGTGTGCGGATAAATGCCATTTTTTTATAGGAACGGGCGATCCCAAAAATATGCCTGTGCTCAGGGCCGAACTTCTGCGGTCGGTTTACAGAAATGATTTTACAAGGGCCGGCAAGATTTTAAAAAAGTTAAACAGAGGCCGCCCCCTGACAAAGCAGGTTCTCAAAGAATGGTTTTCCTATTTTTACCAGTGTACTGAATGCCGGCGCTGTTCGGTGTATTGTCCATACGGCATTGACACCGCAGAAGTGACAATGATGGGCAGGGAACTGCTGTCCCTGCTGGGCTTAAATATTAACTGGATTCTGGAACCTGTAGCAAACTGCTTCCGTACAGGCAATCACTTGGGCATCCAGCCCCATGCCTTTAAAGATATGGTTGATTTTTTCTGTGACGATATTGAAGAGATCACTGGTGTACGGATCAATCCTACGTTTAATCGCAAAGGGGCTGAAATTCTGTTTATCACCCCTTCGGGCGACGTGTTTGCCGATCCCGGAACCTATTCTTTCATGGGATATCTGCTGCTTTTCGAGCACCTGGGACTGGATTATACACTTTCCACTTACGCTTCAGAAGGCGGCAACTTCGGGTTGTTTACTTCCTCGGAGGTCATGAAACGCCTTAATGCCAAGATGTATGCGGAAGCCAGGCGTCTGGGGGTCAAATGGATTCTGGGCGGTGAGTGCGGCCACATGTGGAGAGTTATCCACCAGTATATGGACACCATGAACGGACCTGCTGATTTTGGTGAAATCCCTAAATCCCCTATCACCGGAACCGTTTTTGAAAATGCCGCGTCAACCAGAATGGTACACATTACAGAATTTACCGCGGACCTGATTTACAATAACAAGCTGAAACTCGATACCTCCCGCAACGATAAACACGTGGTCACCTACCATGACTCCTGCAATCCATCCAGGGCCATGGGCTTGCTTGACGAGCCTCGCTACATTTTGAAAAACGTGTGCAATAACTTTTATGAAATGCCCGAAAATACAATACGGGAACAGACATTCTGCTGCGGCAGCGGCTCGGGCCTGAATACTGAAGAGATCATGGAACTGCGGCTGCTTGGGGGATTGCCCCGGGCCAATGCGGTGAAATATGTGCATGACAAGTTCGGCGTCAACATGCTTTCCTGTATCTGCGCCATTGACCGGGCAGCGTTGCCGCCGTTGATGGATTACTGGGTTCCCGGTGTTGGCGTCACCGGAATCCATGAACTGGTGGGCAATGCACTGATCATGGAAGGCGAAAGTGAGCGCACCATGGATCTGCGCTTTGAACCCCTGAACGAAGAAACGGAGGAAGACGCCGATGAATGATAAGAACAAAATCATCGCCGGGCTGGTTATCTTTTTCCTGGTGCTGTTATTCCCGTTCTGGTTTAACCTGATTTTTGGTGCCGCCGATGCCTCAACGGCCCCTGAACCGAAATTGACCGACAAGGCCAAGGAGGCGGAGACCTGCGTTGCTGAAACCGATCATATGCGGACCGAGCACATGCAGATCCTCGATCAATGGCGTGATATAGTTGTCCGGGATGGCAAGCGGGTTTATGTGGCCGAAAACGGCAAGGAATATGAGGCAAGCCTTTCCAATACCTGCATGGACTGTCATTCCAACAAGGAGGAGTTCTGCGACAGCTGCCATAATTATACCTCGGTGGATCCCTATTGCTGGGATTGTCATACATACCCGGAGGAGACAAAGTAATGGAAAACAGCAGAAGACGCTTTTTAAAAACAGCAGGGGTTTCCATTCTTGGAGTCGGCGCCGGCTCAATGCTGATAGGATTGGCCCCCGGATCGACGAAAGCGGCCGGGCCGGGCACGAAAGCAGGCCCTTCCTATACCCATGGCCCGGAAGCAATGAAGGGTGGCCGCTGGGGAATGGTTATTGACACCCGCAAGCTCAAAGACAGTACTTGCCGGAAAATGGAAAAGGCCTGCCACAGCATTCACAATGTGCCTGACCACATCGGCAAGTTTGACAAGAAAAATCATGAAATCAAGTGGATATGGGCTACTGAATTCAAGCACGCTTTTCCCGGACAGGAAGTGGAATTTCTTTCGGAAAAACTGGAGCATGCGCCTGTTCCTGTTCTTTGCAACCACTGCGATAACCCGCCCTGTGTGAGGGCATGCCCCACAAAAGCCACGTTTAAGCGGGAATCAGACGGTATTGTACTCATGGATTTTCACAGGTGTATCGGCTGCCGGTTCTGCATGGCGGCATGCCCGTACGGGGCCAGAAGTTTTAACTTCAGGGATCCCAGGCCGGCCATTGAAAATGAAAATCCGGATTTTCCCACCCGGATGAAAGGCGTGGTGGAAAAATGCAATTTCTGTGCGGAAAGACTTGCCGTGGGCAAAATGCCGGCCTGTGTGGAAGTGTCGGGCGGCGCATTGATTTTCGGGGATCTAAATGATCCTGAATCCGATGTTCGCAAACTGCTGGCAGACGAGTATGCCATTCGGCGGAAACCGAACCTGGGGACCTTTCCCTCGGTGTTCTATATCGTTTGATAGTGTGAGGGAGCTATGCTAGAAAAAGCGCTTAAGGGAAGCAAAACCTACTGGATATGGCTGCTGGCTTTGGCTGTTGTAATTGCCATCGGATTTCTTTTCTACCTGCGCCAGCTTGACTTCGGCCTTGGCATTACTGGCATGAGCCGTGACGTAAGCTGGGGGTTCTACATTGCCCAGTTCACATTCCTTGTTGGCGTGGCCGCATCGGCAGTTATGCTGGTGCTGCCTTATTATCTCCACGACTATAAAACCTTCGGCAAAATTACAGTGATCGGTGAGTTTCTTGCAGTATCATCGGTGCTTATGTGCATGCTGTTTATCATCGTGGATCTGGGCCAGCCAATGCGGCTGCTCAATGTTATTTTTTATCCCACGCCCAATTCCATGCTTTTCTGGGATATGATCGTATTAAACGGGTATTTGTTTTTAAACATAGTTATCGGCTGGAACGTGCTGGATGCCGAGCGAAACGGCACCGCTCCGGAAAAATGGATCAAGCCGCTTATTTACCTGTCAATTCCCTGGGCTGTTAGTATTCACACGGTTACGGCCTTTCTTTACTGCGGTCTTCCGGGCAGGGGGTTCTGGCTGACAGCTGTTCTTGCTCCCCGTTTTCTGGCATCAGCTTTTGCAGCAGGCCCTGCTTTTCTGATCCTGCTTACCTTTATTATCCGAAAATTTACAAAATTTGACGCAGGAAAACAGGCTGTGCAGACTTTGGCAAAAATCGTTTGCTATGCGGTTATTGCCAACCTTTTTTTCTTTCTTTGCGAGGTTTTTGTTGCCATCTACAGCCAGATTCCCGAACACATGGCACACCTGCAGTACCTGTTTTTCGGAATGCACGGCCATGACGCCCTGGTACCCTGGATGTGGAGTTCCATGGCCCTGATGGTAGTGGCGGTGATTCTGCTCATAATTCCATCGGCCCGGCGCAATGAAACCACTTTGATTTTTGCCTGCATTTTTGTTTTCATAGGCACCTGGATCGACAAAGGGCTTGGAATGATTTCAGGTGGATTTGTTCCCAACCCGCTGCACGAAGTAAATGAGTATATTCCTTCCATCCAGGAGATCATTATCACTTTAGGCGTTTATGCCACGGGTCTTCTGGTGCTGACAATTCTTTACAAGGTTGTCACCGGGATCAAAGAGGAGCTTGCCGGATAACATCCGGCGGGAATCCTTAAATTCCCACGCAGAATATACCGGGGTTCACTCATTAAAATCTAATGGGTGAACCCCTTTTGTGTGTTTGTTTGCTGAATTTCATTGACAATTTTATAAATGCGGGTATAGTTGATAAATTTTGAAAAAACGAGTTTCCGGGAGGTTTTAGCCATGTATGCAGTTGTTGCCACGGGTGGCAAGCAATATAAAGTGACAGAAGGTGATGTGTTGCGCATCGAAAAGATTTCCGGCAATGTTGGTGATGCCGTGACATTTGATAAGGTTTTGATGCTTTC
>JAABTZ010000118.1 GCA_011389605.1 Desulfobacteraceae bacterium | reverse complement strand
CTTTCAGACGGTGATGCGCTTTCACTTGGCCGGCCGGTCCTTGAAAACGCAGCGGTCCGGGCCAGGATTGTGGAACAGAGCCGTTCAAAGAAGATTCTTGTTTTCAAGTATAAGCGCCGTAAGCGATACCGGTTGAAAAAAGGCCATCGCCAGTCTTATACGGCCGTGCAGATCGACGGCATAGAAAGTTAATAAATTTTTAGGATCTATGGATTCGTAAAACGTAGGTTTTTAGATGGCTCTGTAAAAAGTTCAAGATCAAGGCTTGCGCGATTTTAAAGAATGCAGAGTACTTAGCCGTACGTGAAATTCTGAAAAATCGCGCGTAACGCAGATATTGGACTT
>JAABTZ010000117.1 GCA_011389605.1 Desulfobacteraceae bacterium | reverse complement strand
ACTAGATTCATTATTGCGCGGCCGGATTCCTGCGCCAGGCGCAGGCGCAGCGCGGATGTCGCAGGAGCGGTTCCAGCGCCGGTAAGCGTCATTCCCATTGCTTCTGCAGCACAGCACATGCTGTTTGCAGTCCCGAGAAAAGAGCATGACCCGCAGCCCGGGGCGGCGTTGTCTTCGAGTTCATCAAATTGCTCCTGGGTTATTTTGCCCGCCGCAAGCATGCCCTGGGCTTCTCTTAGTGAAGTGATGTCAGAGGAGCGGCCGTCAAAATACATTCCTCCTTCCATGCACCCTCCGGGCACTATAATGGCGGGAATATCTATTCTTGCAGCGGCCATGAGTATGCCCGGAACGATTTTGTCGCACGAGCCCAGCAGAACTATTGCGTCAAGACAGTGGGCCTGGGTCATCACTTCAATGTCATTTGCTATGAGATCCCTGCTGGGAAGGATGTAATGCATGCCCGGGTGACCGTTGGCAAGCCCGTCGCATCCGGCGATAAAGCCGAATTCCATCGGCGTGCCCCCGGCCTGGGAAATTCCGGTGCTCACGGCTGCGGCCACTTGTCGAAGATTGAAATGCCCGGGTACCAGTGTGTTCCAGGAGTTGGCGATGCCTATAAGAGGGCGCGTAAGGTCATGGTCTGTGTAGCCCATGGATTTTAACAGGGCACGCCTGCTGGGAATATTTACTATCACGTCCTTGCTTCGCCAGAACATTTGGTTTTCTCCTTTGGAAGACAGGAAAGGCCTGTGAATCTACGGGCAATATACCGGATATTTAAACAATGTTACCAAAAACTGAAGATGTTTGTCAATGGCAAGCCCTGTTCAGTATAATCAAACAATACATCAATCAGACTTTTTACGGTGCCATCAGGGCCTGATGCACTCGTAAAAAGTCTGATTTCAGCGTCAGGTTTACAAAAAAGAAGGCTTTCACAATTTCTCCAGAACCGATGATACCTTGGCATCCATGCGATTGGAGCGATCTTTGCGGTAATCAGCCTTCAATGTCATATAAATGCGCTCGCTGTCCTTTTGAATCTCTTTGAAGCAACGGTTTACAACCTCCATAACCTCCGTCCACTCCCCTTCGATGCAAGTGCCCATGGGGTTTAACTGGTGCGACAGCCCGCTGTCGCGAATAATCTCAACAGCTCTTGCTACATGGCTGCTTACACTTTTGCCTTTGTCTGTTGGAAAGATTGAGAGTTCAACAATAACGCTCATGTCATAAACCTCCTTTATTGAGTTATTAAAATACGAAACGGTTCTTTTGGAACCCGAAGATATTTTGAAATGCTAAAATAGCCGTTTAAGTTTTAAATATTTCATCGAAAAATATCACTGTCAAGCTCGGCACTGCCGTCCGGAGAGTTTTAGATTTTTAAAATATAAATTAATGTTATCCTTTAAAATTGATGCACTCGTAAAAAGTCGGTTTTCAGATGGCGCCGTAAAAAGTTCAAGATCAAGGCTTGCGCGATTTTGAAGAATGCAGCGTATTTAGCTGTACGTGAAATTCTGAAAAATCGCGCGTAACGCAGATATTGGACTTTTTACAGCGCCATCAAAATTAATTGCTTTTAAAAATCTGAAACGCTCAGTTTAGATATTAAAAACTTGTTGCCATGTGTATTTTATGTCACTGTGGATCCGGCAGTCGCAGGAAAGGGGGGGTGCACGTAATGCAAGTATCTGCAGCCCTTTTTTTTGACTAACACGCGCACTTTTGAAAGGAAGACTGGTATGGATAAGGCAGGTATTGTATTTGACCATGTTCACCTGATCAGCAAAGATCCGCAGGCTGCAGCCTCCTGGTATGAAGAAAAGCTGGGCGGCAGAATTGTAAACACCTCGGAAGCCGGCGGGGCCCCGCAGATTGTCGTGACGTTCAAAGGTGCTTTGCTTATTATCCGGGGCCAAAGAGAAGGCGAGCAGGTTGGCGGGAAAAACGGTCTTCACTGGGGCACGGATCATTTCGGGTTCAGCGTGGAGGGCGATTTTGACGGATTCTGCAGCGAATTGAAGAAAAGCGGAGTCAAATTTACGCTCGACCCGGTTGATTTCCGGCCCGGCGTTCGTATCGCCTTTATTGAAGCCCCGGATGGCGCAAGTATAGAACTGCTTCAAAGAAACGGATAGCGTTTTTGCCGGCCGGCCGTTTTTTATTGTTCACAAAACAATTATATATGATGGTCCCGAAAAACAAAATCCTCGGAGCTGAGCCGGTCACGGACCACCGAGTCAGATAAGATACTGACCAAAAAGGGTGGCAAGGCCAAGAAAACTTAAAAAACCGACAATGTCAGTAATCGTTGTCAATAAAATTGATGAACTTGTCGCAGGATCCTGGCCCATAGCAGTCAGAAGCATCGGAATGGCTGCACCCGACAGGCTTGCAGCCACCATGGCAAGGATCATGGCCGTTCCAATCACCAATGCCAGCGGCAGGGACTGACTCCATATAAAAACAGCTATTGCGCACATAATGCCAACTGACAGACCATTGATAAATCCGACTGATCCCTCTTTGGTTAAAACACGCCATTTATGACGCAGGCGTATTTCCCTAAGCGCTAAACCTCGCATAGTCACAGCCAGGGCTTGAGCGCCCGTATTTCCTGACTGTCCGGCTACCACCGGTAACAATATGGCAAGGGCCGTTACCTGCGCTATGACGTTTTCAAACATACCTACAACTGCTGCGGCCGCAAAGGTTGTGAGCAGGTTTATGGACAGCCACGGCATCCGTTTTCGTACCGAGAACGAGGCCGTGGAAAGGGCTTTTTCCTCCTTGCTGACACCCACCATCATTTGCAGGTCTCCCAGCGCATCCGCCTGGACGATATCAAAGAGTTCATCATGCCGAATTGTCCCAATGAGTATTTTATCAGCATTGACCACCGGGATTGATGACAGCTTGCTTGAGTCAACAATTTCGACAACTTCATCGCGTGGTGCCATTTCATTGACACTCGGTGTCGGGCGGGATAAGGACTGCAGTGTTTCATGATCCTCGGCACCGATTATATCCTGAAGAGAGACCCGCCCCAGCAGCCTGCCATCTATATCCACCAGGTAGATTAAAGTCAGATTTTTTGACTTAAGGCGTCTAATTCTACTGATAACTGTTTCAATCTCATCGTTGGGGTGGAAACTGACCACCCGGGTTGTCATAAGGCTGCCGGCCGTACCTTCAGGATACTTCAAAACTTCCACAATCTCATTGCCTGCAGGCTCCGGCAGCAGGCTAAGGCAGTGGGATCTGGTTTCAGTGTCAAGTCTGGCAAAGATGCGGGCGAAGTAGGTCGGATCCACAAGCTGAGAGATTTCACCAAGATTAGAGAGGTCTCTTACCAGTCTTGCGGCAAAAGCTGGATTTATCAAACGAAGCAGCAGCGCAGCATCTGCAACTGTCATTTCATTTAAGGCGTCAATTGCATGCGCCTCGGGCACCTGCTCAAATCTCTCGGCTGCATCAAGCGGATATCTTTTAAAAAAATCTGCAGCCAGAGAGCTGGCCAGGGTCTGGGACTCAGGATTCATCAGGCGACTCCGGTTGTTTTGTTCCCACAGAAGACGCAGCTCCCAGCATTGCCAGCACACCTAAAGCGTATAACTCTCCCAGGGCATTGCCGGTTTCCAGCAGTTCAGAGCTGCGCCTCGCACGTTGGTTCCGGATCTCATAGCTCTTAATGGTTTCGTATTGAATGACTCCCAGATAACGACCGCGACGATCGATGACCGGAAGGGCATGGTAGCGAAACCAGCCAGTATGTGTTTGCAGATTTTCTATGGTCATATCTGCAAACACGGCAGTTACTTCACGACTCATGTAGGCGGCAAGCGGTTGGTGTCTGAACTCAGATCTGTGTAAAAGCTCTTTTAAATTCATTACCCCGCACAATTTATAATCCGAATCCACCAGGTAGAGATAATAAATTGTCTTATGCTTTACGCTTTTGAGTTTTTCGATACAACGGCTTACTGTTTCAGAGCTGAAAACGGACGGCACCGTACTGTCCATAATCGAAGCCGCCGTACCGCGGGCAAAGCTGAGAAGCCGATTGATATGTTTCATACGAACAGGGTCCATTTCAGCTACAAGCGCCAAACGTTTCTCCGGCAAAAGGTGTTGCAGTGCAAGTGCGCAGATTGGATCAGCCACATTTTCAAGAACCTGTGCTGCGCTTCCGGCGGTTAATTGCTCCAATAATAATGACAAGAGATGGGAAGACAGGTGCGGAATAAGGGCAGCAAGGTCAGTGTTTGATAATTCCATCAGGTAAGCCAGAGACGCGTCTCTGTTTTTACTTTCAATTACAATGGCTGCGGCCTCGGGATGCAGCTGTATATAGCTTTGAACAAATTGGCTAAGCCCTGTCATGCAACACCTCAACAACAGCTTCGTTGAAACGCCTGGCAGGAATAATTAAGCGACCGGACTTACACTCAAGGACAAATGAGGTTGTGGAAATATCAACCACTCTGCCCTCTATGCCGTCAATAATAATATTGGCGCCTGTTTTTATATTCTTCCTGGCATAAAAGGCGGCCAGGATATTGGTCACAACAGGCGCTGAACCGATCCCAAAAGATAAAGCGCCTCCGGCCAGCAGGCATGCAAGAACCACAAGTACACCTGTTGTGAGAAATTCAATTTCGATTCCGATTTGTTGAATAGCAACCAGGATGGTAACTGTAACACCGGCTATATAGATAATATAACCAAATCGAGAGGCCGCTTGTATCCCGGCTGTTTTACCTGAGCGGGAAACGACATCCCCGACAATCCTGGAAACCAGGACACCTGCAATGAGTACGGCAAATGCTCCGATCAGCTTCGGTAAATATGAGGAAGCCAGCATCATCCAGTGATCAATTACATTGAAACCAAACACCTGAGAGGAAAAAATAATAAAAATAAGGATCGTAATCCAAAAGACCCCACGTGCCAGCCCGTGTCCTAATTGCTGTAAGTGAAGCAAGGGAAACCAGCCGGGCAGGATCGAGGATTTGGTGGATTTGAATCTTTCTATGCAAAACCATGTGAGGCGTGCAAAAAGAAAGGCGATCAGTACTCCGGCAATCAGAATCGAAGCTGCTATCGCCAAATCCGGCAATATCTCTGCCAATCGGTTAAAAAGCGAGCGTATAATCTGCTGCATTCTATCCATACAGGTCAATATCTCCTCATTATTAAGCGATTGCAAAGGATCCGGGGAAAGGAAATTGCTTTTGATACTCCAAATGTATAATCACATTTAAATGGTGTGTAAAGCCGTACTCGCCGCCCTGATGCTGCATAGCCTGCATGGAAGCCATTGTCCGGCCGTTGGGCTGGTCCGGATTGGCCCGAAACGACCCGGAGCATTTTTAAATGATTTTTGTCTTTTGAGGTGATCCGGCAGAATTTTTGGACTGGTTTTGCCCGGTATACCATGCCCCTGCCGTGGGAAGCGGTTTTATGTGCCAGGGGCATGGTTCTTGCCGGGAAGGGCGGTGCCATCAACTTTTGGGGTTTGCCTTTTGTATCATGTCGTCATGCTCCTCCATGATGACTTCCAGCTGCTCTTTCTGCTCATCGGTGAGCACCGCCTTCATCTCCTGCTCGGTTTTGTAGGCGGCCGTATGCATATCAATTCTTACATCTGCACCTTCCCTCAGCTGGTTTTTAACCTCGTCCACGGGTGCGGCGCTGTCTATTAGCTTTTGCAATTTCCTGTTCTGCTTTGTCATCTCAGCCTGGTAATCCACCTGCTGTTTCTTAAACTCTGAGCGCATCCCGATCAGCTCATTGGTCTGGTCTTCGGAAAGCGAAAGCTGCTTTTCCATTTCAGGAAGCAGATTGATCATGATCATGGAGCTTTGCATCGGGTTGGAACTCATCATTTTACCATGCATTGCGCCCATGGAGCCGTGCATCATGCCCGGCTTCTTCATGCCGTAATTCTGACTTGTCTGGGCATTTACCGTAAGGCATGCAAGAAAAAAAACGCCTGCTGCGATGAATACAATCCTTTTCATTTAAAAATCCTCCTATCTTTATATCTGCGGATAACAAGCCTTAACGCAAAGTTTCGGGTAAAAGTTCGTCAATACGAAACGGGTTGTCAGCCGATTCAGTATATCGGAACCAGGGCGTACCCATTGGCTTGGTAACCAATGGAGGAAATCCAGCCATTGGGGACAATGTTGATTTGCTTTGAAATGGATTCCGGATCCACACCCAGTAATTCAACCGCGTACAGGCATACCTCCAGTTTTATTCCGTCTTTCACCATTGCTGAAACCACGTTGTCCATCCGTTCAAGGGTTTTTCTCTGCTCGTCTGTAAATGCGCTGCGGTCTGATGACAGCAGCTTGACTGCACCGCCCATAAAAACCACAGCAAACCTGGGTTTTTCCGATATGCCCCGGACAGCTTTGTCCTTGAAGGTTTCGTGCGCCAGTGATAAATGAATCAGCGCACTTTCCGGATTGCCTTCCCTGAAATCAAATATCGTGTCAACTCTGTCTACGCCTTTAAGCGCTTTGTACTCCCCGGCCGTAACAGGAGAGGCGAAAGCCAGCAGGACAAACAGGGAGAAAAAAACAATCATTGTTGAAACCATGTTTTTTGTTTTCATTTCAGCACCTCCAAAATTTATTGAATCGGTCTGAACCCTTTTCAAGGATTCAGTTATCGCCAAAAATCCGGACCGCTTAAATACGAAGCGGTTATCACAAAAAATAATGCCCTACCAGGCGATTGCAAGTGGGGGTGGTATTTTTTCGGAATATGTGCGAAACACGGCAGTATCTCCATTTGATGTTTCCGTCCTGCATGTTGATAATCCAGGGGTTGAGATTCTTCTTTTCATAAGGGACCGGCTGCGGACGGATCCGGGTTGTGGCTGCTGCGAAGATCTGCTTCCAGGTCCTCGAAGCAATTTATTACCTCCCGGCGTTCCCGGTGCAGGAGCCGGAGCAGCTCCGCCCGGTTCCAGAAAAATGTACGCACCAGAATATGGTCGCGGTATACGAGAATGTTTCTCCTGTAGTGAAGGGCGGCAAATCCGGCCGGCGGCAGCAGTGCCAGGTAGGCCAGTGCCCATTTCCAGTTCATGCCGGCAAAGTACCACAACCAGCACCCGAGCCCGGCGTATGTGGTTGTAAAAGCCAGAAACCCCACCCCGAAGTAGGCAAATGCCCGGATGGGTTCCTGTCTGGCAAGACGGGCCGTGTATTTTGTAAACAGGTAGGGGAAAATGTTGTGCACCAGGCCAAACAAGGCAACCGGTGCCATGGCAATCGCGTAAATGGTCATTCTCAGGCGGATGAGCCGCTGCCGGACCGGCTTGTTCAAAAGTTTTCTTACGGCGTGGCTTAGCTCCGCCTGACGCAGATGGTCCTGATAGCGGTCCACCTGGCGGCGGAGGGCTGCAAGCCCGGACGGATTGCTGGAGGCGGCCTGCAGCAGGACTGCGGTGAGCTGTTTGCGGTTTGTTGCGCGGGTTTCAAAGGGGTCAGAGGCCGACGAAGGATCGGGTCTGTACCATTCCAGCAGTTTCCACACCCATTTTTTAATGCGGAACCCAGGTTTTATTTCAGCCGCCTCGGTTCCGGCCCAGTCCGGGGAAATGGGTGCAAGGCTGTAATCAAGGGCTTCGGCAAGGTCCTTTGCCAGTGTGACCACCTGCTGGTCCTCCACGTGCTCTGCCTGCTGCCGCAGCGATTCCTGCAGGTCCGCTGTTAACCGCCGTACCGCGGCTTCCGGGTCGATTTTGTGCTGGCGGGCGTATTCGGATACACGCACAGGCGGGCCGAAGCGAAGCAGCGCCGATGACATAAACAACTCCCTGTGCTCGTAATTGAGCCCTACCGGCACGATGGTAAGACCGAGCCGGTAGTTGTTGCGCTCCTCTGCACCAAGTGCCATTCTGGCCCCGCCGGTGCGAAGTTCGGCCACCTGTCCCGGCGGGGAATTGCGGCCTTCGGGAAACAGCCCCAGGCAGCCGCCTCTTTCAAATAGTTCGTAAACCTTGTCAAAGGCGGCAATGTTGCGTCTGCCGGGGTCCTGGGTTTCGTGGGCCCGGTACACCGGAATGGCTCCGAGTCGATACAGCAGCCCACCCACCAGCCTGTTTTTAAACAGATTGCTTCGCGCCAGGAAATGAATCTGGCGAAAGGTCTGCATGGCCAGCAGGATGGCATCGAGAATGGAGGCGGGGTGATTGGCCGCCAGGATCACCGGCCCGGAGCCGGGAATGTG
>JAABTZ010000116.1 GCA_011389605.1 Desulfobacteraceae bacterium | reverse complement strand
TTGATGGCACCGTAAAAAGTCCAATATCTGCGTTACGCGCGATTTTTCAGAATTTCACGTACGGCTAAGTACGCTGCATTCTTCAAAATCGCGCAAGCCTTGATCTTGAACTTTTTACGGCACCATCTGAAAATCGACTTTTTACGATAGTGTCAAGTTTTAGGTAAGATCAAAAAATTATTTTTTATTGTTTGGCGATTTTACCAGTTTTAGGATTTCCAAGGAAATCCTTTTATGCGCTCTGACAAAATTGTATATTGCTGCTCTGACGGCGATGCGGAAAAGTGGGTTTCCGAGCGGAAATTGAGGCTCCAGGAGGCTTCTGGAGCGAGGAAACTCCTTTTCCGTGCCGCCGATCAACCAGGGAGCTTACGGATTTGCTTTTTTGCAAAAATTCAGCATTGGCGGAATAGAGAGATTTTTACGATTTCATCAATCCTGACAAACTCGTAGAAAGTCGGTATTGTTAACCCCGGAAAGGCAGCTGCTTATGACTCTTAAAAAACGCGACTATCTCTATCTGGTCATCTTTGCAGCAGGTGCTGCCGCAATGTTTATGCCTTCAGGATCATCCCCTCCCGGGCTTAGATCCTCCGGGCAACTCTGGAATCTGGGTCATGCAGGCCTGTTTTTCCTTGCAGGGCACCTGGTTTATACTTTCCTGCCGGGCTTATCACGCAAGCCAATAGAGTGGCAGGCATTTGTGTTTGCAGCCATCGCCCTGGCAGCAGGCGGGACCACGGAACTTTTACAAACCCTGATTTCCGGAAGAACCGCCTCTTTTTTTGACATGGTGATCAACCTTGCAGGCATGGGGGCTTGCGTATCTTTGAAAAACCTTGGAAAAACAGGAAAACACCTGATGCTTCATGCCGCAGTTGCATGCCTGGTTGCCCTTGCTTTATGGCCGCTCATACGGTCCTTATCTGATGAGGTAATCGCCGGAAGGCAGTTTCCGGTTCTGGCTGATTTTGAAACCCCGTTTGAAACCGACAGGTTTCAAAGCGATACAGCAAAATACCAGATCACTGCCCAAAAGGCCTTTAGCGGGACAAAAAGTCTTAAACTCGGGCTCGGCACCGATACCTATTCCGGCATTTTTCTGACATACATGCCCCGCAACTGGAAGTCCTTCTCCTGGTTTAAATTCCATGCCTATAATCCGCAGGATTTTCCCGTTAGCCTGACTGTGCGGATTCATGACCGGGAGCATGAGACCGGAGCCGGGCAGCTGTACACGGACCGTTTTAACAAATCCTTCTGCCTTGCTCCCCAAAGATGGTCCGCCGTGATCATCCCCCTGGCAGACGTGCACCAGGCTCCCTCAAGCCGGCAAATGGACATGAGCCTTATCCAGAGCATTGGTTTTTTTGTAACGCGTCCAACGCAGCCTCTGACCCTGTTTATAGACAATATAATGCTGATGGCACCTAACACTTGATGCACTCGTAAAAAGTCTGATTTCAGATGGGGCCGTAAAAAGTTCAAGATCAAGGCTTGCGCGGTTTTGAAGAATGCAGCGTACTTAGCCGTACGTGAAATTCTGAAAAATCGCGCGTAACGCAGATATTGGACTTTTTACGGTGCCATCAACACTTGACTTTTTCCCATTTAACATAACAATTATAACAGGGTTTGAATGGATTCAAATGAAACCCATAAAATGCCGGGTAGAACAGAGGTCCCCCAATGGGCGCAAACACCCAGATATATAAGTTTGTAATCATATTTTCAGCTTTTATTCTCCTGGGATTACCGTCAGCTGCCTGTCCCGCAGAAGTCGCATTAAGCTGGACACAGCCCGGCGATTACCGTGTAGCCGGGTACAAGATTTATTATGGCCAATCAGGCACCAACTTCAAAGCCTCCCCGGAACTGACAATTAATACTCCGGATCAAACAAGCTGCATCGTTTCAGGCTTAAAAGATGGAGAAACCTATAATTTTGCGGCAACAAGCTTTGATTCACACGGCAATGAAAGCGCCTTTTCCCAAACCGTAACCCATTGTGTAAAATGCCGAAATTCAGAGGAAAGAAGCGCCAATGACTCTCATGCCAATGAAGGCAATGGGGGCGGCTCCGGGGGGGGCGGCTGTTTTATACGCACTTTGCGTTGATAAATTGACACGCTTTTTAGGGTGCCATCAACACTGTCTGCCTTTGCATACAATCTATGTGTTTTTTAACATACAAACCAAAAACTTTTTTTCTTCCCCTCCAGCCACCGCTGGCCTGCCGAAATTACCGAATTAAAGAAATAAAGCTGTAACGTATTAAAATAAATTATAAAAAGCACTTCCAAGCTAACACTTTCCCCCCATTTTTCTTTTCGTGAAAAAAATACTTTTGCGGCACGCAAGTTGCTTACGTAATGAAAAGACAAAGCGGGCAATACAAAAAAGATTTCCACATGTGGTCCGAAATTCATAAGACCGAACCAAATCGCTTGATAAAGGCAACTCATCTGAAAAGATGACACGCAAAGGAGCCGGCCTAACTCCCTGCACATCATAGGGACACGGCAGCGGACCTGCCAGGCGGATGCTTCACCTCCTTGGGTGTAGTTTCTGCATGGTTCCAAAAACACCTTAGGAGAATGTAAAATGGTTAACCATCCAAAAAGAATCACGTTTATTCTGCACACAATCTTTGTATCATTTCTGCTACTATTGCTGGCATCTTCTGGCTTTTCTGCGGAAGTTACCCTGAACT
Source organism: Desulfobacteraceae bacterium (assembly GCA_011389605.1). Classification (GTDB taxonomy): domain Bacteria; phylum Desulfobacterota; class Desulfobacteria; order Desulfobacterales; family Desulfosalsimonadaceae; genus Desulfosalsimonas. The sequence goes on along the minus strand of JAABTZ010000116.1, from coordinate 5,581 downwards.
GGAGCTGTTCAGAAGATCTGAGGGTAACCGGGTACAACCTGTATTATGGCGATCCTGATACAGACTTCAAGTCATCCCCGAACCATATAATTGATTCGCCGGATTCGACCAGTTTCGTAATAACCGGACTGGCCGAAGGGCAAGACTATGCATTTGCGGCAACCAGCTTTGATGCCCGGGGAAATGAAAGTAATTTTTCCGGAACCATATATCACACAATTGAATCTTCAGGCACAGACCCAAACGACCCTGACCCGGGCGATGACACAGGCAGTGGGGATGATGGTACCGGGGACAACGGAGATACAGGTGAACAGGACGATGAAAATGATTCTTCAAATTCCGAAGCCTCAATCCTGTATGCAATCAACTGCGGAGGAGATCAGTACACGGACGCTTCAGGCCTTGCCTACGAGGCTGACAATCACTTTTTAAACGGCAACACAGCCCGGACAAGTAACAACATTGAAGGCACCGAAGATGATCCGGTTTTCCAGACCGAGCGTTACGGTGATTTTAATTACGATATACCAATTGAAAACGGGACTTATCAAATAACCTTACAGTTTGCCGAAATTTACTGGAGCAATTCCGGAGACAGAATTTTTGACGTACTTGTGGAAGACCAGCCTGTTGTTGCCGACTTTGACATAGTCGAGCAGGCCGGCAGCAGATATGCAGCCATTGAAGTTACAGTCCCCTGCCAGGTATCAGACGGTGAGCTCAATATTGAATTTTCCACGGATGTCGACAACGCCAAGATAAGCGGTATTATTATAACTAAACAACTGAATTCAACCGATGAAATTCAGAGCCTGAGCGCCGGGCTTAATGAAAACAGGACCGACTTAAAAGATGGCAGCCTGTCGGCACCCACTTACGGAGAAGAGATTTTAAGCTATGACTCTTACCCTGACAGTTCGGACCGGAGTAAAGAAAATTTTAAAAATCTGGCAGCCGGAGTTACAGGCAGCAGAGACGATAGAAGCAACCCGGTAAATAACAGCATTGAAGCCAGACATGAAAACGAAAATGGCTACACTCTTAACCAATTAGAAGATTTTACAATAGACTTTTCCGAAATAACCATAAACAATCAATGGCAGTCTTTTTCCTTTAATAAAATATTTTATGAACCCGTGGTTGTAGCAGGATCCATGAGATTAAATGACAATGATCCCGGAGTTGTCCGTATAAAAAACGTCACCTGGGAAGGATTCGATATCAGAACACAGGGACGGGACTATCCTGAGAGGTCGCATGCAGATGCAAACACCAACTATATCGCAATGGAGGCAGGAAGATATGAACTTCAAAGCGGCATCCAGGTTGAAGCAGGAACCTTTGAAACAAAAAACTCCGCAAGTGTAACTTTCAGCCACCCGTTTAACTACACCCCTGTAGTGGTGTGCAGCGTGACGACTGAAAATGGAATCACCGCCGTTGCCGGAAAGGTCTATGATATCACAGTTGACGGATTTGAGTTTGATCTTCAGGAGCAGCAGGAAAGCATGATGGGACTTTACCAGATTGAAGAGATTTCATTTATCGCCTGGGAGCCGTCATCAGATACTGTCAACGGAATCTCTTATATAGTGGAAACCACACTCAACAAGAAATCCCATGATCCGCATGCCGTAACGTTTTACCCGGCATTTGAGCGCCGTCCGGTCTTTATTGCGGATATGCAGACCAGAAACGCCAATGATCCGTCCAATGTGCGCTGGCAGCACAAGACCACAAGCGGCATAGAAATCCTGATACACGAAGAACCGTCACGGAACCCGGAAACCAGGCATCAGGATGAGGTTCTGGGTTATATCGCCATTGAATCAAATGATGACTAAGCTGCATGTTTAAAAAGCCAGCAGCCCGGTTTTTGAAAAAGAGCTTTAATACAGTATTAACAATTATTAAGCTTTATATATAAATCAAGATAGACGGAGGCAAAATGAAAACATTGATTAGAATAATATCATATATACTGATTCTTGGGATGGTGCCGCTAAATGCATATGCCGGACGAAGCATATCATTGCCATTCACTGAAAATTTTGACTCTGATGCCTATGCAAGGGATCTGATCTGGACAAGTGGCGGAGCATCGCATACGCATCTTCCAAACGGCGGGTGGTCAGGGGGGGCGGCCAGGTTTACACCGCCCACTGATGAGAATGGGCAGGACTACTCGGGCCTTGGGGCATTTACAGGATTGTCGGAAAAAGTTCTTCATGTAAGGGTTCTTATGAAGGTTGGAAGGACTTATCACACCACCGCAGAGAGTACCGGCTACGGAGACCAGAACAAATTCATCATTGTTGACAGAACCAATGGCGGCAATCGGGGCATGACCATATTCGAATCCCAGGGCAATCCTGCCAACTATTATACATTCGGAGCCTGCGAGGATAATACCTGCATCTACGAAGGAGGCAGCTACTGGCCTGATGGAAACGATTCATTCAAACACACCGATTATATGGATGAATGGATTTGCATGGAACTGGAAATGGATTTAAACAGGCGGGAGACAACAGTACACTTGTGGACCCAGGACGGCCGTTTCAACGGCTCGTATGTAACCCGGGACTACAGCAGCGATGCGGGCTTCTGGAATCAGGTTCAGATAATAGGGGGATATTACAACGGAAGGCATAGTACAGACCCCGACACATACATTATGTTCGATGAATTAAAAATTGACAGGGAATTTATCGGTCCGCCAAGCGGTTTTATGGATGGAGCCTCTGGTGATGGCGGAAGTGATGAAACTGATCCGGTAACCGAACCCGAAACAGATTCCGGTCTGAACTGGACATCTGATTTTGAGCAGAACAACTTCAATGACTGGACATATGTAAGAGGCGACCTGGTCACCACCACTGAAAGTCCGAGAACGGGCCAATACTGTGCCAGGGCGACTCTGACACAGGGCACGCTTAGCGACAACTATGCTGATTTTTACTTCGGGGACCACTCATCAGTGGGCGGGGATAAAGTCGAAGAGGTCTATCTCAAGCTATCTTCAAAATTTTCCTCTCAGTACGATACATGGCCCAGCAATTCGCACAAGATTGCTCTTTTAAACCTCACTGACGGGGAATCAAACGACAGGCGATATCAGGTGATGGTAAACGTTGACAGGGACGGCCGATACTTTGTCGAACATTCTTATATAGATACATGGCAGTTTTTCGGGCTTTCCCAGAACACCGGCGGAGATCCTGCCGGCGTGCGTTACGGCCAGTGGGATGATCTGAAGCTTTATGTCAGGCTAAACACCCCCGGGGCATCCGACGGCATCATCAGACTGTACGTAAACGAGGAGCTTAAAGTTGATTACACCAACGTCAACATTCGTCAAAACACAAGCTACGGCCTGAATAAATTAATACTGTCAAGCTACGCTACCGATCAAAGCATGGCCAGCGGCTATCAGTATTATGATGACTGGAGCATTTCCTCAATTGAACCTAATGACTGGGTCTCGCCCCTTCCCGCTCCCCAATTGTCAATCAGTGACAATTAGGAAATCAGTATAAGACAGCGGGCCTCCACACACTATGCATGCGGGGGCTCGCTGTTTTTGTTTTATGCCAGCGCTTCAAAAAATTATCTATTCTTTTTTTTCTTTGTCTTTGAGTCATGCCTGATTGTTTTTATCCAGCGTTTATCCCTTACGCTTAAAAGGCCCACTATGCTCACGGATGCTTTCCATATCAAATAAACCGGCACCATTGCAATGGACAGCCACGTCAGCAAAGGCGCCCTTTGAGCAATAAGGCCAGCAGCAAAATAGACAACCTGGCCAATAACTAAAAATCCAGACAAAAACAGCCAATAAGGTGACACGTGGGCGGCAAGAACCAGGATAAAGCAAAACAGAATATGGAGAAGTGACAAAAACATCAGATTGGCATATGATGGGCGAATCAACTCCATCAGGCAATCCATGGCTGCCAGCCGCCCCTGCAGTGCCGCTTTCAAGAGCCTGCCGCCATAACGCCCAAGGGTTTCTATCCGTCCTTTCAACCATCGCTTACGCTGGGCCGTTCCCGTGGCCAGGGAATTGGCGACCTGTGAATAAATCACCGCATCCGCGGCCGATGTCACCTTATAACCCGCCAAGGTCAATTGTACCCAGTACTCCCAATTTTCGGCAATCGAAAAGGCATTCCACCCAAAACCTCCGATCACCTCGCGGGAAAAACACATTCCATTGCCAGCCAATACACAAGTAAGACCCAATGCCATCTTTCCGGGAAAATGAAAATTAAATTTCAGTACTCCAGGCAGAATGGCAAGCCTTGTCAACCAATTTTCATCTGGGTTGAGGACGCCGAAATATCCTTGAATTGCCTGCTCTCCCGTGCTGAGATGAGCATCCATGGCCCTGAAAAAGTCCGCATCCATCCTTGTATCCGCATCTATTATTATAAAAGCGTCGTACTGGCTAATATCGAGCTTGGCAATAAGCCAATTTAACGCATAAGGCTTGCCACGCAGCACGGAATCATATCTCTCATAGCACAGAGCACCTTCGGTGCGCGCCAGGTGCGCGGTGTCATCATCGCAATTATCAGCTATAACAATTACAGTGCGCAACTGTTCAGGGTAATTGGCCATGAGCATGCTTTTTACTGCACCGGAGATCAAAAGCTCCTCATTATGGGCCGGAATAATTACACAAAAACTGGCAGCAGGGGTCTGACGGAGAAAAGATGCAGACATTTTGGATCTGCCTGTAAAAACTGCAATCACCATGAAGAAAAGCTGATAAATTGTAAAAATCGACAGCCAGATCCACGATAATATCAAGATTATAAGCAGCAGCAACAGCATAGCACCAGCCTTATGAGTTTGGTCTTTGGCAGTTAAATGTCAACGCTTGCAAATGACAATTCATTTTTCCTATCCTCTGCCTGCTGGTGCACTAAACGATTCAGTCCCAGGCTGAATGCCATCAGCAAGTAAAAATGAGGATATTCGACCCCGGTAAGAAAAGCTCCGGCTGACGCGTACCCAACCAAGCTCATATTAATAAGCTCTGGAGCATAATAGGGCAAATCCGTCTTTGACGGATTTGCTTCTATGTATGCCCTTAGCTTTCGATTTAAAACCCAAAGGCTGTAGATTAAATATAAAAACAGCACCAAACCCAAAAAACCATACTCTGCAAGCACCTTAAAAAAAATGCTGTGCGTGGAAATCCAGCGCTGAGGGTCCCCTTCCCGGCGGTAGTCCCGGCCGTATGCGGAATTGAAGCTTCCGGCGCCGACTCCGAGCAATGGGTTGTCAATGGCCATTTGAGTAGCATAGCCCCATGCCGTAATTCTTCCCATGGCGGAAGAATCCTGCTCATACTCTGCAATCGTTTTCATCCTTTCAGCATAATCCGTGGGCGCAAAGACTATTATTCCGGCAAAAACCAGAGCAATGACTGCAAAACCCAGTATTTTCCTCGAGCTTAGCATAGCCCAGAGATAAAGCAGCGAAGCTGCCAGGGCAATACTTCCGCCGCGTGATTTTGTGCCCACTATGCCTAAAACTATAAAAAGAAAAACAGCTATCCCTATCAACC
>JAABTZ010000115.1 GCA_011389605.1 Desulfobacteraceae bacterium | reverse complement strand
CTCTTCCGATCTAAAAACTTCTGTCCCTGCCCGGAGGAGATCACCCTTTAACCGATCCTAAGCACCAACGCACTTTTATGAAAAACACCCTTGACTGGTTCAAACAATACCTTGTCGGCTGACAGGCGGGGCATTCATGGGTTTTCCCTGTGTTTAGCCGGACGTGAAATTCTTCAGAAATCGCGCGTAACGCAGATATTGAACTTTTTACGAAGCCGTCAAATTTAATGCTTGACAACGCACATTGCCTGCTGATAATAAGTCTAGAATTCAATAATTGGTTTTGTTGTTCTTTTTTATTTACGGAAACCAGAGCCAAACGGATCACAAAAAATGAATTTCCGGCCGGCCATTTTCAGCCTTATTATTATCCTTATTATCGTACCCGTACTGGGCGTAGATGTCCTTGACGGGAGACGGGGTTGGTAATGGCTCGTAAAAATTTCTAAGCTGCACAAATTCTTACATAAACCGTTATCAGCCCTGCAAAGCTGGTAGCGGTTTTTTTGTTTCAAAGGGGGACAAATAATGAAAAGCGATATCGCCAAGCAGGGTATTGGAAAGGCCCCTCACAGGGCATTGCTCAAGGCTGTTGGCTACACGGACGACGAAATCCGCCGCCCCCTTATCGGGGTGGCCAATTCTGTAAACACCGTGATACCAGGGCATGTGCACTTAAACCAGATCAGCGAAGCTGTCAAAGCAGGCATATACATGGGCGGGGGCACTCCAGTTGAGTTCGGCACAATAGGCGTTTGCGACGGCATTGCCATGGGCCATGAGGGCATGAAGTATTCCCTGGGCAGCCGGGAACTGATTGCCGACTCCATTGAAATCATGGCCACTGCCCATGCATTTGACGCTTTGGTGCTGATCCCCAATTGCGACAAGATAGTGCCCGGCATGTTAATGGCTGCAGCCCGGCTGGATATTCCCGCCATTTTCATTTCCGGCGGACCCATGCTTGCAGGCCGCAATCCCGCAAACCCAAAGGAGAAAGTGGACCTGATTTCGGTATTTGAGTCAGTGGGCAAGGTAAAGCGGGGCCTGATGTCTGAAGAAGAGCTCTGCGGAATTGAAAACGCGGCATGCCCAACGTGCGGGTCCTGTTCGGGCATGTTTACGGCCAACTCCATGAATTGTCTCACAGAGGCAATCGGCCTGGGTCTTGCCGGAAACGGAACTATCCCGGCGGTAATGTCGGCCCGGATAAGACTGGCCAAACAGGCAGGCATGCAGATCGTCTCCCTGCTTGAACAAGGTATTGTACCAAGCCGGATTTTAACGGATCAGGCCTTTGAAAACGCCCTTTGCGTTGACATGGCCCTTGGATGCTCCACCAACACGGTGCTCCATATTGCAGCCCTGGCCCACGAAGCAGGAATCGCCCTTGACCTGGACCGGATCAACACAATCAGCAACCGGATTCCGCACCTGTGCTCCCTTAGCCCGGGCGGCGCATACCACATAGAAGACCTGGACCGGGCCGGAGGCATCGGCGGGGTCATGAAAACCCTTGCAGACGCAGGTCTTATTGATACAGGATGCATGACTGTCACCGGAAAAACCGTTAAAGACAACCTTGCATCCGCCAGGGTAATAGACCCGGAGGTTATCAGGCCCATAGACAAGGCTTATCACAAGGTGGGCGGCCTTGCCGTGCTGTTTGGCAACCTGGCGCCCAACGGCTGCGTGGTAAAGCAGTCAGCTGTGCTTGACCAGATGATGCGGCATGAAGGACCGGCCCGGGTCTTTGACTCCGAGGAAGAAGCCACGGAAGCCATAATGGATGGCCGAATCAACAAAGGCGATGTTGTGGTAATCCGGTATGAAGGTCCCATGGGCGGGCCCGGCATGAGAGAGATGCTGACTCCGACATCATCGATTGCCGGCATGGGATTGGACGCCGATGTTGCCCTGATAACCGACGGGCGGTTTTCAGGCGGAACCCGGGGGGCTGCCATCGGCCACGTATCCCCGGAAGCCATGCACAAAGGTCCCATAGCGGTGGTAAAAGAAGGAGACCGGATTTTAATCGATATTAAAGGAAAAAGCATTACCCTGAAAGTAGACGAAGACGAAATCCAAAAACGCCTTTCCGCATGGCAGGCCCCGGCACCAAAGATCACAAAAGGATACATGGCACGTTATGCAAAGCAGGTCACATCCGCGGACAAGGGCGCGGTACTGAAGGGATAACGGGCAGCAGGACTTTAAATTAGCCAATAAACATAGCGAGGACGGACAATGAAGCTCAAAGGTGCACAAATACTGCTGAAAATGCTTCAGGAAGAAGGTGTGGACACCATCTTTGGCTATCCGGGCGGATCAGTTATAGATATTTACGACGCCCTGATGGAGGAAAAAACCATCAAACATTACCTGGTGCGGCATGAACAGGGAGCCACCCATGCGGCAGACGGATATGCAAGGGCCAGCGGGAAGGTCGGCGTCTGCCTGGTGACCTCAGGGCCCGGTGCCACAAATACCGTAACCGGTATAGCATCGGCATACATGGATTCAATCCCCATGGTAATCTTCACAGGCCAGGTGCCCACCGCGCTCATAGGAAATGATGCTTTCCAGGAAGTCGACATTGTAGGAATAACCCGGCCGTGCACAAAGCACAATTATCTGGTAAAAAATGTCAAGGACCTTGCCCGCACAATCAAGGAGGCCTTCCACATTGCCCGTTCGGGAAGACCCGGGCCGGTGCTGGTTGATCTGCCCAAGGACGTAATCAATGCCACAACCGAGTTCAAGGTGCCCGGCGAGGTTAAACTAAAGACATATAATCCTACATACAAGCCCAATATCAAGCAGCTGCAAAAGGTAATGGAGCTTATTGTCAAGGCGGAAAAACCAGTGCTATTCTCCGGCGGCGGCGTCAGCCTTTCCAAGGCTCACAAGGAACTCACGGAACTGGCCGTCAAAACGCAGATACCTGTTACCAGCACTCTTATGGGACTTGGCGGATTTCCCGGCACCCATCCATTGTGGCTTGGAATGCTTGGAATGCACGGCACGTTTCGGGCCAACATGGCGATTTCAGAATGCGATCTGCTCATCGCGGTGGGCGTGCGCTTTGATGACAGGGTAACAGGCAAGGTGGACGAATTTGCACCCGGTGCCAAAATCGTACAGATCGACATAGATCCCACATCGATTCAGAAAAATGTGGCTGTTGACGTGCCTGTGGTGGGTGACTGCAAGATCTCGCTCAAAGAGTTAAACACCCTTGCCGGAAAACAGGACTGGACAGGAATTGAAAAAAAACGAAAACCCTGGCTGGAGGAAATAGAGGACTGGAAAAAGACCACGCCCCTTGCCTACAAACAGGCAGACGTGATCAAGCCCCAGTACGTGATTGAAACCCTTTATGATCTTACAGGCGGAGATGCGATAATTGCCACCGAGGTAGGCCAGAACCAGATGTGGGCGGCCCAGTACTATCACGTAAAGGAGCCGGGCCATTTTATAACTTCCGGCGGGCTTGGAGCCATGGGATTCGGCCTTCCGGCTGCAATCGGCGCCCAGGTGGGTGCACCGGGCAGGCCCGTTGTTGATATTGCCGGCGACGGCTCCATACAGATGAACATTCAGGAGCTGGCAACAGCTGTGCAATATGAGCTGCCGGTAAAAGTGGTGATACTAAACAACGGCTTTCTGGGCATGGTGCGCCAGTGGCAGGAACTGTTTTACAAACGGCGGTATGCTTCAACCAAGTTTGCCCATGCACCTGATTTTGTAAAACTGGCCGAAGCTTACGGAGCCGTGGGTCTGAGGGCCAAAAAACCCGAAGAAGTGGCCCAGGTGCTCAAGCAGGGACTGGAATGCAACAAACCGGTGATCATGGACTTTGTAGTGGAGCCCGAGGAAAGCGTCTATCCCATGGTTCCCGCAGGCGTGTCCATCAAGAAAATGCTGCTTGTATAGCAAACAGCCGGTGATGGTTGGGTTTTGTAAAAAAATAATCTCAAGTTGGCAAGGATTTGACCATGAGCGAAAAAAAACACTTACTCTCCATTCTCGTGGACAATGAACCGGGCGTGCTTTCGCGAATCACCGGATTGTTTTCCGGCAGAGGATACAACATTGAAAGCTTAAGCGTGGCAGAAACCGTGGAGCCGGGCGTATCCCGCATAACCATGGTCACCAAGGGCAGCCCCATGATCATAGAACAGATTTTAAAACAGCTAAACAAGCTGATCAACGTCATTAAAGTGGCGGATCTGACCGGCACCAAGTATGTGCAGCGGGAGATGGCCCTGGTGAAAGTAAACGCCCGCTCGGATCACAGAGCCGAGATTCTGCGCATCACTGATATCTTCCGCGGCCAGGTCGTGGATGTGGGCATGGAGCATTTCACCCTTAAAATAGAAGGTGACCCTGATAAAATCGAGGCCGTGCTCAATTTGCTCAAACCCTTCGGAATCCGCGAAATCGCACGCACAGGCTGCGTTGCCCTCCCAAGGGAAAACAAATAAAGCGATTGATTTTACTTAAAACTTAAAACTTAAAACTCACTACTCATAACTCACTACTGATAACTCATAACTCATAACTGACTCACACGGAGGATAAAAACATGGCAAAATTAAATTTCGGCGGAATGGAAGAAGAGGTCATTACCTCAGATGAATTTACCATGGAAAAAGCCAGGGAGGTCTTAAAAGATGAGACCATCGTTGTGCTGGGATACGGGGTCCAGGGCCCGGCCCAGGCATTAAACCTTAAAGACAACGGTCTGTCGGTTATCGTGGGCCAGCTTGAAGGAGATGAATACTGGGAAAAAGCCGTATCCGACGGATTTGTTCCCGGCAAAACCCTTTTCCCCCTGGAAGAGGCTGCAAAGCGAGGTACCATTATCATGGAGCTTATGTCCGATGCCGGCCAGGTGGCAACATGGCCCATGATCAAAAAATGCCTCAATGAAGGTGATGCCCTGTATTTCTCCCACGGGTTCTCCATTGTCTACAAGGATCAGACTGAAGTCATTCCCCCTGAAAACGTGGACGTGATCCTGGTGGCGCCAAAGGGCTCGGGCACCAGCGTTCGCAACAATTTCCTGGAAGGCCGGGGAATTAACTCCAGCTTTGCCATTCACCAGGATCATACCGGCCGGGGCAGGCAAAGGGCCCTTGCCATCGGCATTGCCATCGGCTCGGGGTATCTGTTTCCCACCACATTTGAAAAAGAGGTGTTCAGCGATCTCACCGGCGAGCGCGGCGTTCTCATGGGATGTCTTGCAGGTGTTATGGAAGCCCAGTACAATACTCTTCGCAGCCACGGCCACAGCCCCAGCGAAGCCTTTAACGAAACCGTCGAGGAGCTGACCCAGAGCCTTATTCGCTTGGTGGATGAAAACGGCATGGACTGGATGTTTTCCAACTGCAGCACAACAGCCCAGCGCGGAGCCCTGGACTGGGCGCCCAAATTCCGGGATGCCGTGGCCCCGATTTTTGACGACCTCTATAAAAGCGTTGCATCGGGAAAAGAGACCAAGCGTGTTCTTGAGGCCAACAGCACACCGGATTACCGGGAAAAGCTTACCCGGGAACTTGATGCAATCAAAAACTCCGAGATGTGGAAAGCCGGCGCCGCTGTACGCTCACTGCGGCCGGAGCGCCGGGGGAAAAAATAAATCAATAATTAAATAAAGAAGGTTTCCATGGAATCCATAAGGCTTTACGACACTACACTAAGAGACGGAACCCAGGGCGAGAAAATAAGTTTTACCGCCCAGGACAAGCTTAAAATCGCCCGCAAACTCGATGACATGGGCATACATTACATCGAGGGGGGATGGCCCGGAGCATCGGCCAAGGATTTTGATTTTTTCAAACTTGCGGCAAATGAGCACTTTGAAAACTCAAAAATAGCAGCTTTCGGCTCCACACATAAATACGGAAGCACGCCTGAAAAAGACCGGCAGTTAAACGTCATTATTGAAAGCCGTGCGCCGGTGGGAACCATTGTGGGGAAAAGCTGGGATCTGCATGTTAAAAAAATCCTGGGCATCCCCATGGAAGCCAATCTTGAAATGATTAAAAACTCGGTGGCCTATCTTAAAAAGCACGGCCTTGAAGTGCACTACGATGCAGAGCATTTTTTTGACGGCTACAAGGAAAACCCTCAATATACAACCCAAACCATAGAAGCGGCCGTGGCAGGTGGCGCCGATGCCATTGCCCTGTGCGATACCAACGGCGGCGCCCTGCCCCACGAAATCGAGGAAATCACAAGGGCCATCAAAAAAGTGATAGACCAGGCAGCAGGCCGGCCGGTTCCCATTGGAATCCACACCCATAACGATTCAGGCCTTGCAGTGGCAAATTCCATTACCGCAGTGCGCGCAGGTGCATCCGTGGTGCAGGGAACAATAAACGGATACGGCGAGCGCTGCGGTAATGCGGACCTTACATCCATTATCCCCATTCTTCAATTGAAAATGGGCTATGACTGCATTTCTGAAGAAAATATGGCCAAGCTTCAGATGGTTTCGCTGTATGTGAGTGAAACCGCAAACATGACGCCCATAAACAGCCGGCCCTTTGTGGGCAAAAGCGCATTTACCCACAAGGGCGGGCTGCATGTGGATGCCATCATGAAAGAGCCCCGTTCCTATGAACACATGACCCCTGAACTTGTGGGAAACCGCCGGAGGGTGCTCATCTCTGACATGGCCGGCAAGGGAAATATCCGCTACAAGGCAAAAGAACTTGGCTTTCCGGTGGACGAAAACGGCTATGATTACGCAGAGATTGTCAACACTGTCAAGCGCCTTGAGCAGGAAGGCTACCAGTACGACGTGGCAGACGGTTCTTTGCGGATTCTGATGGAAAAACTAACAAACCAGTTCACACCCTACTTTGAGCTGGAATCCTTCAGGGTCACGGTGGAAAAGGAAAAAGACCGGCTCTGCCGGTCAAGCGCCGTAATAAAAATCAATGTAGACGGTGTTGAGGAAATTACCGCCGCGGAAGGAAGCGGGCCGGTCAGCGCACTGGACAATTCCCTTAGAAAGGCCTTAAACAACGTCTATAAAAACATGCTCGACCCGTTTCGCCTGGTGGATTTCAAGGTACGGGTGCTCGACGGCAGGGACGGCACGGCCGCAAAGGTAAGGGTGTTAATCGAGTCAAGGGACCAGGAAGCTATCTGGAGCACCATCGGGGTTTCCGAAGACATTATCGAGGCCAGCTGGCAGGCCCTGGCAGACAGCTTCCAGTACAAACTGGCCCGGGTGAAAAACGGGAACAATCAGAACTACCAGGAGTCAACGTGATGAAAGAAAAAGTATACATACTTGACACCACCTTAAGGGATGGTGAGCAGTCGCCCGGGGCAAGCATGAACACCGCCGAGAAGGTGCGCCTGGCCACCCAGCTGGAAAAACTGGGAGTCGATGCAATTGAAGCCGGGTTTCCTGCGGCCTCGGAGGGCGATTTCGAGGCAGTTGCCGAAGTGGCCCGGAAAGTGACCAACTCCGAGGTGGTGGCTCTGGCCAGGGCATCGGTGCACGATATAGACCGGGCCTGGAAAGCGGTCAGCCATGCCGCCATGCCCCGCATCCACACATTTCTTGCAACCTCGGACATTCACATGCAGTACAAGCTTAGCATGTCCAGGGAAGAAGTGCTTAAAAACGCCGTGGATGCGGTCAAATACGCCTGTTCGTTCACCGATAACGTCGAGTTTTCAGCAGAAGACGGCTCCAGAAGCGATCCGGATTTCCTCTGCCGGGTCTTTGAAGCCGTAATCGATGCCGGGGCAAAGGTCATAAACCTGCCCGACACGGTGGGATATGCCATTCCCCGGGAATTTGGCCAGCTTGTTGCCTACGTGCGCAAAAACACACCCAACATAGAAAAGGTGATTTTAAGCGTGCACTGTCACAACGACCTGGGCCTGGCCGTGGCAAATACGCTTGCAGCAATTGAAAACGGCGCACGCCAGGCCGAGGTCACCATAAACGGCATCGGCGAGCGGGCGGGCAACACATCACTTGAAGAACTTGTGATGACGTTAAACACCCGGCCCACTTACCTGCCGGTTACAACTGGTATTGAAACCTCGCGCATATACAGAATCAGCAGACTAGTGAGCATGATCACCGGCATGCCGGTGCAGCCCAACAAGGCCATTGTGGGTGCCAATGCCTTTGCCCATGAATCAGGGATTCACCAGCACGGGGTTTTACAGAATCCCATGACCTACGAGATCATGAAACCCGAGACAATCGGGCTGACCACAAGCAAGCTGGTGATGGGCAAGCACTCTGGCAAACACGCTTTGCACAAGCATTTAAAAAACATAG
>JAABTZ010000114.1 GCA_011389605.1 Desulfobacteraceae bacterium | reverse complement strand
CTCCCGGTACGGCATGGAGCGATTCCTTTACCGGCTCAGCGTCTCGCCTCACAATGACCGGTTCATTCTGAAAGGAGCCAGTCTGTTTCTGGTCTGGAAAGGACAGAATTACCGCGTCACCAGGGATGCGGATTTTCTGGGATTCGGCAATGCCGATACTGAACAGTTCGCGGACGTGTTCCGCGACATCTGCCGAGTCGAGTTTCAGGGAGACGGCATGATCTATCCGCCGGAATCCCTGATTGCGGAGGAGATCCGTGAAGACCAGGAATACGATGGCGTGCGTATCACCTTGGTCGGTATGCTCAATCAGGCCCGGATTCCTCTCCAGGTTGATATCGGCTTTGGGGACGCGATAACACCAGCCCCTGAACAGATCGAATATCCAACCCTTTTTGACGCGCCCCCACCGCTCTTGAAAGCCTATCCCCGATATACGCTGGTGGCCGAAAAGGTGGAAGCAGTGGTCAAACTCGGCCTGGCGAACAGCCGGATGAAGGATTTTTATGATCTCTGGCTGGTCTCCAGACTCTTCTCGTTCGAGGGGAATGTGTTGCGAAATGCGTTGGAGAATACCTTCAACCGGCGGCGCACAACATTTCCGCCGTCAACACCCTTTGCGTTCACACCCGCTTTTTACGCCGATCCTCAGAAAACAGTGCAATGGGCAGCCTTTGTCAAAAAGTCAAAGCCCGACATTCCGGTTGGCGACCTGTCTGCTGTTATCGCCGACATAGCTGTCTTCCTCATGCCTGTCATCGAAAGCCTGCAAGCGAATACTCCCTTTGACAACGAATGGATGCCTGATCAGGGATGGAGTATCCGGTCGTAAGGGCATGCATCGGATACAGAACGCCGCCACCGGCGGCAAGAAAAAGACCCTGCGCTCGGGAGAGCAAGAAGCTGCTGGTCAACCTGGATGAAGCCAGGACGGTGCAGTACATCTTCCGCCGCTTCATCCACATTTGTACCACGGAAATGACCTTGAAAGATTTTGCAACTTACTGAATTTCTTATAAAATACTGGTGGAGGCGGCGGGAGTCGAACCCGCGTCCGAAAGTATTCCACAACAGCATCTACATGCTTAGTCTGAATTTTGAATTTCGCTGTTTACGGCTCCTTCAGACAGGATACGCAAACCGCAAGCCTGTTTGGTGTTTCGCCTCGCCAGGAACAGGCATCCCGGGTTGGCTATCCTGCTAGTCGACGCCCTTTCCGGGCCCGCAGGAAAAACCCGGAAGGACGCTAGCTGCCTTAAGCAGCTAGGGCGTAGTTATAATCGTCTGCTTTTGTGTTTAAGCACCGCCAGTTTTACGAGTTAACGGAGCTCGGCATGCAACTCTTGCTTCCATACCCCCGTCGAAGCCGTTTCGCCCCCATGTGTAAAAGGACGCTTTTGATCGGGGTTTTGCTTTTTTATAATATAACCTTGGATACGTCTGTTGTCAATGAGAGTGTGGCGCTAATATGTGCTTTTGATTATTATGGGCCCTTTAGAAAAATCGCGGGTTTTTACAGCTGGTGTTTTTTTGCCCGGTCCATTTCCCGCCTGACTTCACGCTCCTTTATGGAATCGCGCTTGTCGTACTGGCGCTTGCCTTTGGCAAGGGCCATTGCCACCTTGGCCTTTCCGTTTTTAAAATAGATGCGCAAGGGGATCAGGGCATGTCCTTTTTCCCTGATTTTTCCGTAAAGACGCTTGAGCTCGGATTTGTGCATCAAAAGTTTTCTGGGGCGTTCGGGCTCATGGTTGTCGTAATAGGCAAAGGGGTAGGGTCCGATGTGCATCTGGTAGAGCCACAGTTCACCGTTTTTAAACCTTCCGTAGGAGTCTTTAAGGTTGGCCCGGCCCTGGCGGAGGGATTTTACTTCAGTGCCCTGAAGCACCATTCCGGCTTCGAATTGGTCAACGATGAAAAATTCGTGTCTGGCCTTGCGGTTTTCGGCAATTATTTTTACGTGGCTTTCATTCATAAGTTTCTTTCGCACCGGCCCTGGCGCCTCTGCCCTGGAAAAAGGGCGGCGCTATTGAGGGTAAATATCTTCATGCAGCAGGTCGCCATAGGCGTCTGTTATGATTTGCTGAATATCCTCCACCGAGGACTGCTGCAAAATTACGGCTGTCAGTTTTTCAACATCGGAAGTGTTGATTTTGCGTATCATGTTTTTAATTTTTGGAATGGATTGAGGTGCCATGCTCAGCTCTTCAATGCCCAGGCCCATGAGAATCGGCAGATGCATGGGATCAGCGGCCATCTCGCCGCACATGTAGGTTTTTTTGCCTCTGTGGCGGCCGGCATCAACTACATGCCTTATAAGCCTTATCACGGCCGGGTGCATGGGGCTGTAAAGATGGGCCACATGCCGGTTGCCCCGGTCAATTGCCAGGGTATACTGAACCAGGTCATTTGTGCCTATGCTGAAGAAATCCACAAGATCGGCCAGCATATCAGCCATTACCGCTGCCGATGGAATTTCGATCATGATACCGAGTTCAATGTCGCGCCTGTGTTCAACGCCTTCTGCTTTCAGCTCTTCTGAGGCCTCGTCTAAAAGCTGAATGCTTTTGGTAATTTCCTCGGCACCCGATATCATCGGCAGCAAAATCCGGACATTTCCGTGAGCTGCCGCACGCAGAATTGCCCGCAGCTGGGTCTTGAAAATATCCGGATTTTTAAGGCAGAATCTTATTGCCCGCAGCCCAAGCGCCGGATTGGCCTCATCCGGGCTGGGCGTGCTTTCTATTTCCTTGTCCCCGTTTATATCAAGGGTGCGTATGGTCACCGGCTGGGGGGCCATGAGTTCAATTACCTCAAGGTACTGGTCAAAAAGCTCCTGTTCTTCCGGAAAGTCGTTTCGCGACAAATAGAGAAACTCGGTTCGAAACAGCCCGATGCCCTCTCCTCCGTGATCCTTGACAGCCACCACTTCCTCGGGAAGCTCGATGTTGCCCATGATGTGGAAACGACGCCCGTCTGCCGAGGTGGCAGGAAGTCCGCTTTTACGGACCACATCCTTTTTATGCGCCTCATATCTGCGCGACAGCTCCTCATAGTGAACCAGGGTTTCTTCTTCAGGGTTTACAATTACAATGCCCTCATTGCCGTCAACAATAATGAGATCTTCGCTGTTGATCAGGGCAGTGGCACGCTCCAGGCCCATTACTGCAGGGATTTCCAGAGTGCGGGCAATAATGCTTGTATGCGAGGTTTCCCCGCCCCGGTCTGTTATAAATCCCATGACCCTGTCGAGCTGTATCTGGCTTGTTTCCGCCGGGGACAGGTTGTTGGCAACCAGTATGACCCGCTTGTTTATCCCGGAAATGTCAACGTCTTTGGCGCCCATAAGGTGACGAAGAATCCGGTCGGTTACATGTTCAATATCAGCTGCACGTGCCTGCAGGTATGGATCGGAGATGTTTTTGAAAATTGATTTCGCCTCGGCAGAGGCTTTTTTAAGAGCCCATTCCCCGTTTATTTGTTCGTTTTTTATCAACTCAATGGTTTTGCCATAGAGCATCTTGTCTTTGTGGAGCAGCAGGTGGGTTTCCAGGATGTAGGCGTGCTGGCGAAGGTCTTCGGGAATGTCCTGAATAATGCCTGCCAGTTCGTTTTTTGCCTTGTTAACCCCTGCTTTAAAGCGGTTAAGCTCGTCTTTGACATCTTCCTTGTCAATATAATAGCGTTCAACAACATCAACGCCTTCCCGGTCCACCAGGTACGCCTTGCCGATGCAGATGCCCTGGGAGCCTCTGATGCCGTGTAAAGTGATTTCTTCTGTCTGGTCAGCCTGCATAAACGGTTTGGTTACTCCTCAAATCCGGTGTCAAAAAGATTGGTGATTTTTTCCAGAATTTCCATATCAGAAGGGCTTTGGATTTTTAAAATAATCCTGGAGTCTCTGGTCCCGGAAAGCGAGAGGATATCGATGATGCTTGTGGCATCCACTTGTTCACCGTTTTTGATCAGCCAGACGCCTGATTCCGCCTGCATGGCGATTTTGGCGATCATGGCCGCCGGCCGGGCATGCAGGCCCAGTTTATTGGTCACTGTGACTTCTTTTGTCAGATTATTTTTTAATTGATTCATTTTATTATAAATCCGTTAATGTCAATTTTTAATTGTAACATGAGAATCACTTGGATGTCAAACAAATCTATGCGATAAACCATTGACAACATTAGACAGGATTGCTATGAAACCCAAATGCTTATAACCTATCTAAGGGGGAGGTAAATGGAGAAACAACACTTGGTCGATGAGCTGCAGCTAAGCGAAGCATGGCGGCTTTTTAAGATTATGGGAGAATTTGTGGACGGGGTCGAGGCTTTGTACGATCTTGGCCCGGCGGTGAGCATATTCGGATCCGCCCGGATGTCCGGGGACAACCCGTATTATCAAAAAGCCCTTGAGCTGGCTGAAATGCTTGCGGAAAATGGTTTTGCCGTTATCACCGGAGGCGGAGGCGGAATAATGGAGGCGGCAAATAAAGGGGCGGCAGAAAAAAATGGCAATTCAGTGGGTTTGAACATTAAGCTTCCCAGGGAGCAAAAACCCAATGATTATGCAAATATATTGGTTGAGTTTAAATACTTTTTTGTTCGCAAGGTCATGTTTGTAAAATATGCAACAGCCTACGTGATTATGCCTGGCGGCTTTGGCACCCTGGATGAGTTGTTTGAAGCTGTCACCCTGATTCAGACAGACAGGATCAGGTCCCTGCCGGTGATTTTGTTTGGCCGGGATTACTGGGCCGGCCTGCTTGACTGGATAAAAGAGCAGCTGCTTTCAAATCACATGGTTTCCCCCGGGGATATGGATATCATCCATTTAACAGATGATCCTGCTGAAGTGATAGAAATTGTCAAGCAAGCCTCCGGGCTCAAGAGTCCATGATGGAAACCAGTCATGTGATTCGTTTCAGCGATTCCCGGAGCATGGATTTTTTTGCAGATAACAGCGTGGATCTGGTTGTTACCTCCCCGCCTTATCCTATGATCGAAATATGGGATACCGTTTTTGCTGATCTGGACCCGGATGCTGGCAAAAACCTTGAACTTCAAAACGGCTGGGCTGCTTTTGAACTGATGCACAAAACCCTTGATGATGTGTGGCAGGAGGTCTGCCGTGTATTAAAACCCGGTGGCTTTGCCTGCATCAACATTGGTGATGCGGTTCGCAAAATCGGTGATGTCTTTTGTCTTTATCCCAACCATTCCCGCATCATCCGGGCCTTTGTTAAACAGGGCATGTTTCCCCTTCCTGCGGTTTTGTGGCGCAAGCAGACCAATGCGCCAAACAAGTTTATGGGTTCGGGAATGCTGCCGGCAGGCGCCTATGTTACCCTGGAGCACGAATACATCCTGATTTTCAGGAAAGGGGAAAAACGCTTGTTCAAAAACCCTCAGGAGCGTGAAAACCGCCAGGAAAGCTCATATTTCTGGGAAGAGCGGAATCAGTGGTTTTCCGATGTCTGGTTTGATTTAAAGGGTCTGCGCCAGCAGCTGACAGATAAAAATCTGCGCAAACGAAGCGGGGCCTTTCCCTTTGTTCTTGCCTACCGGCTTATCAACATGTATTCGGTTTTTGGCGACACGGTGCTCGATCCCTTTGCAGGAACAGGCACCACACTGCTTGCAGCCATGACCGCCGGCCGCAGCAGCGTTGGCGTGGAGCTGGAAAAGGAATTTTATCCTGCATTTGAGAAAAAAGCCGCAAATATTGTACCTTTTGCCAGGCAGATAGTTGAAACACGCATTCATGACCATGTTGATTTTGCCGCCCGGCGCAGCCAGGAGGGCAAGCCTTTAAAATACACAAATGAGCATTACGGCTTTGGTGTAATGACAAGGCAGGAAATACGGATGCGGCTTTTTTGTCCCGTCAATGTGGAGGAGACGGAAAAAGGAAGTTTTGTTGTCAGCCACAGGCAGGCCCAAGCCTGCAGCCGCCCTGATTCGCCGGAAAGCTTAAATGATAATCCACCGGGGCCCCCGGTACAAAAAAGCCTTTTTTAGCCAGGGCACCCATGAATATAATTTTTTTTGTCATTGTGTTGACAGCGTTTTTATTCGCAGCCGGCCGCCAGTTAGTTGGGGGCCCGCAAGCAGGCGATGTCGAGCCGATACAGGCTCTGTCCCAGTCCGTGGTGGATTCGGCCGGCGGGGCTGTGGAGCTTGCCATTGGGCTTATTGGAATCATGACCCTGTTTCTGGGTCTGATGAAGGTTGCGGAAAAAGGCGGACTGCTTGACGTGGTTTCAAGGCTGCTGCGGCCTGTTATGATTCGGCTGTTTCCGGACGTGCCGCCGGATCATCCGGCCATGGGCGCCATGATCCTTAATATGTCTGCCAACGCCCTGGGCCTGGGCAATGCTGCCACACCCTTTGGTATAAGAGCCATGCAGGAGCTCGATGGCCTCAATGCCGAAAAGGGCACGGCAACAAATGCAATGGCACTGTTTCTGGCCATCAATACTTCAAGCATAACTCTTTTGCCCACCGGTGTAATCGCCCTGCGGGCTGCTGCCGGATCCGCAGATCCGGCAGGAATTCTTCCCACCACGCTGTTTGCCACCATAGGCTCCACTGTTGTGGGTGTTTGTGCGGCAAAGCTTTACCAGAGATTTTCAGCTCCGCCTCCCGCAACTTTGCCCACAGCCGGGCCGGCAAAGCAGGCCGGGGGCAGGGATGAAGATATGGAGTTTCTTGCACAAAGCCCGGAACCCGAGGATCATGGGGATATGCTTGCCGCAGCCTCAACCGGTTATCCAATGTGGGTGAGCCTGGCTGCCATGTGCTGTGTGGTTTTCCTTATCCCCCTTGCAATTGTTTACGGAAGCATAGTCTCACCGTGGATAATTCCGGCCCTGGTTGTGGGGTTTCTTTTCTACGGCATTATTCGGGGTGTCCGGGTCTATGAAGTGTTTGTGGAAGGCGCAAAAGAGGGTTTTCAGGTGGCTGTAAAGATTATTCCCTATCTGGTGGCCATACTGGTTGCCGTGGGCATGTTCAGGGCTTCCGGGGCACTGGAGACCATGGTCGGGCTTCTGGGCCCATGGACTTCAAAAATCGGGCTTCCGGCCCAGGCCCTGCCCATGGCCCTGCTGCGGCCCCTTTCCGGGTCGGGTGCTTATGGCGTGCTTGCCTCCATCATAAATGACCCGGCAATAGGGCCTGACACTTATACAGGCTATCTGGTCTCAACGCTGCAGGGATCGACCGAGACCACCTTTTACGTACTGGCGGTTTATTTCGGTGCGGTACAGGTGAGGCGGGTGCGTCATACCATGGCTGCAGCATTGACAGCGGATGCGGCGGGCATAATGTTTGCGGTCCTTGCCTGCACCCTGTTTTTGGGATTGCAGTGATTTTTTACAGGCAGTGTTGATGGAACCGTAAAAACCGGTTTGATAGTTATTCCCAGCGATCTCCTCGTTTTTCCAGATCGATTTGATTATCCGGCCCGGGCCTGCCGGTTCCGGCTCCAGGTCCCGGTCCCGGGCCTTGCCCCGGACGCTGGATGTCGGCCAGAATGGAGTTTAAAATCCAGCTGACAATGCTGATCACCACGGATCCGAAAATCGTGCTCCAGAATCCAAAGACATGAAATCCGGGTGTGAGCACTGATGCGATCTTGAGCATCAGCGCGTTGATCACAAAAGTAAACAGCCCAAGGGACATGATATTGATGGGCAGGGTTAAAATCAGCAGAACCGGGCGGAAAAACAGGTTTAGAAGGCCAATTGCCGCAGCGGCGAAAAATGCCGAAAAAAAACCGCTGACCCTTATATCTTCAATCAGATAGGCGGCTGCAAAAACAGCAGCAGTTGTAATCAGCCATTTTATCAGAACCACGGGAAGCAGGTTGTCTGCTGCCGGGCCCCTTCCGGGTCCGCCGCCTGTGGAAAACCGGTGAATGTTAATCCTTGTCTGTCGTCTCAATTTCCTCTCCATTTATTTTGATGCCAAGGTCCCCGGTGTCATTCTGTTCCAGGCAGACCTCTGCCGATGAATTTTCGCGCAAAGCCGGATAGCTGTTTCTCAGAAAATTGAAATCCAGTGTTTCTATGGCATGATGCAAAAGCTCTATACTGTTTTCAAGAGCTTTTTTGTTCGCCTGGGTATCTGCCTTGAAATAATCGGAAACCGCCAGGTTATATTGCCGCTTGATTTCAGTTTCAATGCAGTGGCGTTTGGGATAAATTTTAAGATTCATTTTTATGCGGGTTTATGATAAACTATTTCATTTATAAAGATAATGATGCACTCGTAAAAAGTCTGATTTCAGATGGGGCCGTAAAAAGTTCAAGATCAAGGCTTGCGCGATTTTGAAGAATG
>JAABTZ010000113.1 GCA_011389605.1 Desulfobacteraceae bacterium | reverse complement strand
TCGGAGTTTTCAAAAGTGCCGGGGCAATGTCCTCCCAGCTCCAGGTGCACTCCGTTTTTTCTAAGTTGACCGGGAACATCGCCCAGAACTGTCTCAGAGCTCTGATCCGTGACAGTAACCACAGCACCGCGCCGGTTTAAAAATTCCGCCAGGGCCTGGCCTGTCTTGCCTATCCCCACAACGGTGATATGTTGGTTTTTAATCTGCATTAATTTTAAATCCGTACTGTTAACTATCGCAGTTTCAAGGTACTGATAGCAATCAGGGCCAGCATGATAGCCAGAATCCAGAACCGCACAATCACCTTGGGCTCAGCCCAGCCCTTTAGTTCAAAATGATGATGGAGGGGGGCCATCCGGAAAATACGCCGCCCGCTTGTGAGCTTGAAAAACCCCACCTGCAGAATCACGGACAACGCCTCTGTTACAAAGACCCCCCCAACGATTATCATCAAAATCTCCTGCTTGGTGATAATGGCAACAGTTCCCAGGGCAGCGCCAAGGGGCAGGGAGCCCACATCACCCATGAAAATCTGGGCCGGATAAGCGTTAAACCACAGAAATCCAAGACCCGCACCGGCCATGGCTCCGCAAAAAATTGTAATCTCGCCGCAGCCGGCAATATAATTTATCTGAAGATAATCAGCGATCCTGCTGTGGCCTGCCACATAGGAAAACAGCATGTAAGTGCCCGCTGCAATGATAACCGGCCCTATTGCCAGGCCGTCGAGTCCGTCGGTTAGATTAACCGCATTGGATGTGCCAACTATGACCATAACGGCAAACACGATATAGCCAATGCCCAGATCCGGAGAGATCCCCTTTGAAAAAGGAATGGTGATCTGGCTGGAAAAGCCCGGATGCATGTACAGCGCCAGGCCGGCCAGGCCGGCGACAATTATCTGGCAGGAAAATTTCTGCCATGCCCGCAGGCCGCGATTGCGCTTTTGTATCTGCTTGAGGTAATCGTCTGTAAAACCGATCAGGAAATATGCCGCCGTCACAGCCAGGGCAACCCAGATATAATAATTTCCGAAATCCACCCATAACAAAGTGGCAAGCAAAACAGCCGGCAGTATCAGAACCCCGCCCATTGTTGGAGTGCCGGCCTTGTCCTGATGAGATGCCGGGCCAAGACGCCTTATATACTGGCCTATCTGCTTTTCCTGAAGCATCCGGATCATTCGGGGGCCGAGCACAAAACAGATCACAAGGGCTGTCAGGCCGGCATAAATGGTTCGAAACGTAATGTAGCGAAACACATTGAATGCCGATATTTCGGTATGAAGCGAATAAAGCAGATGATAGAGCATATTTTACTCCCCCGCCTCCGGTTCGGCATTGAAACCATCAGCACCGGCTTTTGCAGTAAGCCGTGCAACGATTTCATCCATGCCGGTACTCCGGGAACCCTTTACCAGAACCCAGTCCCCTGGCCCAAGGGTCCTTGACAAATCCCTGACAATGTCCTGCTTTGTGCCCACGAAAATATCGCCTCCGTTCATGCCCCCGGCCCTGGCTCCGCTGGCAACCCTTGCGGCAAACTCACCGGAAAGATACA
Source organism: Desulfobacteraceae bacterium (assembly GCA_011389605.1). GTDB lineage: Bacteria > Desulfobacterota > Desulfobacteria > Desulfobacterales > Desulfosalsimonadaceae > Desulfosalsimonas. The sequence goes on along the minus strand of JAABTZ010000113.1, from coordinate 6,800 downwards.
TCCGGCTGACGCCGGCTTGAGCTGCCAGCCGCCCCATTTGCTCATGAAGTCCTGGGCCGTCTTTTCCAAGTTCAAGCATGTCACCGGCCACCAGGATTGATCGTCTGCAGTCGCTGATAGCTGCCAGGGATTTTATTGCCTTTTCCATGGAACCGGGGTTGGCATTATAAGTGTCGTCAATAATGCAGGCACCGGACCGGATCTGGTAAACTGCCATTCTTCCGGAAACCGGACGGAACCGGGCAAGTCCGGCTGCGATCTGTTCCGGGCCGATCCCCAGCACCCAGCCCGCTGCAGCTGCGGCCAGGGCGTTTTTTACCATGAACTTCCAAAAAACCGGCAGCAGAACCGAAACCCGTGAGTCTGGTAGCACAAGATCAAAACGGATACTGCGTCCTGAGACTTCAATGTTGCAGGCACGCACCTGTGCCGATGATTCAAATCCAAAAAATACAATCTGCCTGTCTGTATGGGATGCTAACCATGGCCCATAGGCGTCATCGCCATTGAGTACCGCCGTGCCGCCGGGCCTGATATGGCAAAGCAGCTCGGCCTTTGCAGCCGCAACCCCTTCTATAGTGCCAAGCCCTTCAAGATGAGCAGGGGCAATATTTGTTATAACGCCAACATCGGGCCGGCAGATGGCCCCAAGCCGATCCATTTCCCCTGGATGATTCAACCCCAGTTCCAGTACGGCGGCTTCATGTTCGGTCCCGAGCCCAAGCAGGGTAAGAGGCATGCCGATTTCGTTGTTGAAATTACCGGGTGTTGCAAGCACACGGTATTGCCGGCCTAGAACGGCTGCAGTGAGCTCCTTTGTAGAGGTTTTGCCATTTGAGCCGGTGACGGCCACTAAAGAAATCTTTGCCCTGCCGCGCTGGTATGCAGCCATGTCGCCAAGAGCACGGGTTGTATCATCGACGGCAATGCATGCCAGGCCCAGCTCTTTCCACTGTGATAAAGGCAGAGCCCCAAGCCGGTCTTTGTTGCATATTATACAGCCCACCCCGGATTTGACTGCATCTGCCAGAAAGTCATGGCCGTCGTAGCGCGGGCCGGCGATGGCAACAAAAATCTTCTTTTCACCGATATTGCGTGAATCGATGCCAACACCGGAAAAACCAGTCTTGGTTGATCCGCACACCACGTCTCCGGCCGTGGCAGCCGCAATATCCTTAAGAGTCAAGGGTATCAGCGACATCGTCCATTTCCCATGCCAGCACTCGCTCGGCCTCCAGGTGGTCATCAAAGGCAACTGCCTGGTGTCCGATTATTTGATAAGTTTCATGGCCCTTGCCGGCGATCAGTACTGCATCGCCGGGCTTCGAAGCCCTTATGCCCAGCCGGATGGCCTGCCTCCGATCGGGTTCCACTGTAAATACTTTCTGCTCAAAATCAGAATCTGCCTGGGAAGGTAAAATTTTTCTGCCAGCAGTGATCCCTTTTAAAATATCGGCTATAATGCTTTCCGGATTTTCAGTGCGCGGATTATCAGAGGTCACAACCACAAAATCGGCATATCTGGCCGCAATCTCACCCATTACAGGTCTTTTGCCCCTGTCCCTGTCCCCGCCGCAGCCAAAAACGCAGATGATTCTTCCGGGAATAATCTCTTTTAAGGTCTGCAAAACATTTTTCAAAGCCTCGGGGGTGTGGGAGAAATCCACAAACACATGCCGGCCCAGGGCATTGGAAACCGGCTCAAGGCGGCCGGCAACAGAGATAAAAGTCTCAACACCCCTGCCAATGGCCCGGGGGGCGATTCCCATCACCTCGGCTGCGGCTGCAGCGCATAAGATATTTTCCAGGTTAAACCGGCCCACCATGGGAGAATGAAAAGGAAATGATGCGCTTTGAAGATGAAGCCGGCCGGAAATTCCGTCCTGATCAAATGAAAGCTGAGATGCGTAAACCATGCTGCCATTTCCCAGTCCAACCCGTATATACCGTCCCGCACCCAGAATATCGCATAATTCCCGGCCCTTTTTGTCATCGGTGTTTACAACGGCAACAGTGCCTGGCTCCTGCAGATATTGAATGAAAAATGACTTCTTGGCCGACCAGTAATCATCCATGTTTTTATGAAAATCCAGATGATCCTGGGAAATATTGGTAAAAACGCCCAGGCAAAACCGGCACTCTGCAATTCTTTGCAGGACCGTGCCATGGGACGAGACTTCCATTATACAGTGCGTGACCCCGCTTTGCACCATGTTGGCCAAAATGTGCTGCAAATCAGAAGACTCAGGGGTAGTCAGGCTGCTCTTAAAGGTTTTGCCGGCATAATGGTAGTTGATGGTTCCTATAAGCCCTGTGGACAATCCGCTTCGTTTTAAAATATGTTCCAGCAGATAAGCTGTGGTGGTCTTGCCATTGGTGCCGGTTATTCCCACCAGTGCAAGTTGCTCCGAGGGATGGCCGTAAAAACATGCAGACGCGCGGGCCAGAGCCAGGCGGGTGTCTTTTACCACCAGCACGGGGACATTAAGATCCAGCTCCCGGTCTGCAACCACGGCAGCAGCCCCGCGGGCAGCAGCGCCTGGGGCAAAATCATGGCCGTCCATGCTCTGGCCTGGCAGGGCCACAAAGACATCTCCGGGGGTTATCCGGTCAGACCGGTAACGAATGCCTTTAATTTCGGAATCATAGTGGTTTTGATTCTGAGATCCGGCTACAAGTCGGGCATCCACGACAGCCATAAGCTCCGTTAGTTTCATGCCCCCCCCTTTTTTTCAGTCCCCCGGCTGCTGCTTTTTTCCAGGGCCGGGGCAATATTCATGTAATTAAAGGATTCACGTATAATTTCCGCAAAGACCGGGGAGGCCACAACCCCGCCGTAATGGTTTACCTTTGGGGCTTCAACCACCACCAGAACAGCCAGTTCAGGGGATGCGGCCGGAGCAAATCCAACGAAGACGGAGTTGTATTCACAATTTTCATAGGTTCCACTGGAGTTTAATATCTGGGCTGTACCGGTCTTGCCGCAGACAGAATACCCCTCGGGTGAAGCCAGTGCTCCGGTTCCATCCGGCTGTGTGACTGTAAGCATGATTTCCTTTAACTGCCGCGCAGTTTCGGAACTAATTGATCTTCGCCTGACTTCAGGCTCATAGCTTTGCAGAATTTTCCCGTTTGCATCGGTAACAGCCTTTACCAAAAAAGGCTTCATGAGAACCCCATGATTGGCAATGGAAGAAACGGCTGATAAAAGCTGAATTGCGGAAACAGAAAGACCCTGTCCAAAGGCTATGGTTGCATTATCAATGCCCTTCCAGTTCCTGTAGTGCCTCAGCCTGCCTTCAGTCTCACCCGGGCAGTCAATGCCGGTTTTTTCACCAAAGCCGAAATCACCAAGGGTGTTATAAAGCTTTTCCGGACCGATAAGCTCGGCAACCTTAACAGCCCCGATATTGCTTGAATACTTCACGATTTCAGAAAGGCTCAGCTCCTCGTGGGGGTGGATATCCCTGATGGTGTGACTGCCCACGGAATATGTACCGTTTTCACAATCCACCCGGGTTTCCGCGGAACATACCCCGGATTCAAGGGCTGCTGCGGCCAGAAAAACCTTCATGGCGGAACCCGGCTCAAAAGCGTCGCTGACCGCACGATTTCGCCATGTCTGCCTGGGAAAAAGAGTAAAAGCATTGGGATTAAAGGTAGGATAATGGGCAACAGCCTTTATTGCGCCGGTCTGCGGCGACATAACCACTGCAAGGCCGGAATCCGCATTAAACTTCAATACGGATTTTTTAAGCGCTTCTTCGGCAATATACTGAATATTGCGGTCCAGGGTGACAACAAGATTTCTTCCACCTGCCCGGGCCGATTCGGCCTCGGAACTCTGAAAAATCCGACCCAGGGCGTCCTTGATAAACGTAGATTCATGAACATCCCCGTTGAGTTCATGGTCATAGTAATACTCCAGACCTTCAAGCCCGGTGCCGTCTATTCCTGAAAACCCAAGAATCTGAGCCGCCAGGGTTTTATTTGGATAAATCCTTGAAAAGCTATCAATCAGTGCAACCCCGCCGCCTATCTGTTTTTTTATTTCCCGGGCTCTGTCCGGGGCCGCATCCCTGCGAACCCAGACAAAGGGTTTGTCCGTGCTTAATTTTTTGATGATCTCCGAGGAGTTCATGTCAAGAAACCGGGCCATTATATCTGCTGCCTCTTTATGATCACTGATTTTGCCGGGATGCGCACCCACGGAGACCACTCGTGCGCTTGCAGCAAGTTCCCTGAGATTGGCGTCATAAATTGTACCCCGCTTTTCCCGGAACTCCACCCGGCGGCTGTATTGTCCCGAAGCCCTGCTTGAAAGCATTGTGTCTTCAAACAGCTGCAGGTAGACAGCCTTGCCGGCTATGGTCATGTAACAGGCAGCAAGAACAAGGCCTGCAATCAGGATGCGGCGGTTTCTTTTCAAAGTCCTTTGCTTTTCCTTTGAAGGCCTTTTTTTCATGGCAAGCCAACGATTTGTTCCGGTTTTGGTGTTATCAGGCCCAGTTCTTTTTTCGCCCGGGCTCCCAGTACAGTGGGGGATTTGAGATGGACCAGCTCGATTTCAAGCTTTCTTCGTGTCTCCATGAGCTCATCGCTGCTGCTTTTTGCCTGAACGATTTCATAACCGGCCCGTCTGCACTGCACCGCGCACCAGGTATCAAAAAACACCCCGGCCAGAAGAATTAACATAAGCAGAAATGCAGCCAGGGCCGCGCGCGGCGTCAGCATGGAATCTTTTTTTTTTCGGTTTGCCACCATTGGCATCACACATCCAGGACATTTTATGCAAAACTATCAAAGTTTCTCAGCCGCCCGCATCCTGGCCGAGCGCGACATGGGATTGCGGGCAATCTCCTGCTCGGAGGGGCGGCACACCTTTTTGCTCAGGATTTTTAGCTGCGGGGTTTTCCCGCAGTTACAAACCGGAAAGTCCGGAGGACACTGACATCCCCGGGCATATGATACAAACCGCTGCTTTACAATCCTGTCCTCCAGGGAGTGAAATGAAATAACGCACAGGCGTCCGCCAGGCTCTAAAAGATTTACTGCATGGTCAAGAAACGCATCGAGAACCTCCAGCTCCCGGTTAACGGCAATACGAAGAGCCATGAAAACCTTGGTTGCAGGATCGGTTTTCCGCCGGGCCGCATCCTTGCGCGGAATGCAAGTTCGAACTATATCGGATAGCTGCCCGGTTGTTTCAATGGATTTAACGCTTCGCCTTTCAACTATCTTATTTGCAATCCTGCCGGCCCACTGCTCTTCGCCCAGCTCCTTGAATATGCGTGCAAGCCCGCGGGCTTCAAGGGTGTTGACTATGTCTGATGCGCTTTGACCTGTTTCGGGGTTCATTCGCATATCAAGCGGCTCGTCTTTTCGAAAGGAAAAGCCCCTGCCCGAGACTTCAATCTGGTCAAAAGAAAGGCCCAGGTCCGCGAAAACGGCATCCACTGAATCAATGCTGAGCTGTAAGAGGATTTTGGGGAGATTGACAAAATTGTCATGGATAAGACGGACATTTTCCGTCCATGGTGCAAGCATTCGTCCTGCACGTTTTACGGCATCGGCGTCCTGATCAATGCCGATGAGCAGTCCATCGGGAAGGATTTTCTCAATAATGTCCATGGCATGCCCGGCACCGCCAAGCGTGCAGTCAACAACGCATTTGCCCGGCGCACAATTCAGATACCCGAGCGCTTCGTCGCTCATCACAGAGACATGTCGGGAAGCCATGGTTTAAAGCCCTAGTCTGGCAATTTCGTTTGAGACCTCCTCATCTTTCATATCCTCTTCGCGAAGTTTCCGCTTCTCGTCCTTCCAGTTTTCCAGAGACCAGATTTCAAAATGATCGAGAACACCAACCAGCACTATGTCTTTTTGAAGATCCGCATAGTCCCTTAAGGATTGAGGAATCAAAATACGCCCTTGCCGATCTATGCCGCAATCTGAGGATTCACCGATAAAGATACGCCTGAATCTGCGCATGGCAGGACTTTTTTCCGCCATCTGCAGAATTTTTTCCTCCACGCCTTCCCAGTTGTTATAGGGATAGGCCACCAGTCCTTTCTCATCGAGACCGGGTCCGGAGAGCATCAGCCCATTGCCGCCCTTATTCCGGATCAACTCCCGGAAACGGGCCGGAATGTTTACCCTGCCTTTGGCATCAATGGTATGATATGAGCTTCCCCGAAACATTTCCCCTCTCTTTACCCACTTTGCGCCACTTTTAATTAAAATCTACACCAAATTGAGGATTTGTCAAGGAAAAAAGAATAAAAATTAATAAATTTTATATGTAATTTTAAATAGTAATATCGATATCAATAGAGGTGGCGCAAAGTGGGATATTTTTTTTGTTTTCTCTTTATCGTGGACATGCGGCAAAAAAAGTGCAAAAAAGTCTGCCATAGGGATCCAGTGCTTGACGAAGCAGGCAATGATTCCTAATATAAGACATAGACCCGGTCAACAGAAGCACCCAAATTCCAAGGAGAAAAAAATGGCAGTTATTACCATTACCAGTGAATACTTTGCAGGCGGACAACGCGTGGCATCCGGGATTGCCAAAAAAATTGATTTCCATTTTGTGGGCGATCGGCTGGTTGCCGAAGTTGCAAAAGAGCTGAACATGTCCGAACACGAGGCAAAAACCTTTCTCAAGCCCGGCGGTGCCTCAATTCTGCGCTACCTGGACAAGTACACCTGCTCCATTGTCCAGAAAGTTGTGGACCGGGAGCATGGCTGTCTGGATGATTCAGCCTATTATGACAAGACACGGGAGCTTGTGGAAAAGA
>JAABTZ010000112.1 GCA_011389605.1 Desulfobacteraceae bacterium | reverse complement strand
CGGTTTTCAGATGGGGCCGTAAAAAGTTCAAGATCAAGGCTTGCGCGATTTTGAAGAATGCAGCGTACTTAGCCGTACGTGAAATTCTGAGAAATCGCGCGTAACGCAGATATTGGACTTTTTACGGTACCATCATATTTAAAAATCTGAAACGCTGAGTTTAGGTGAAAATATGCCGCCTGTTCCTAAATTGTCAAGCATTTTGCCTTAAAGCGTTAGAACTTGTGCGGGTTTTAAAAAGGTATTGTCACCTGGCCCACACTGTACTAAACTATTTTGATATGGTAAATGCGGAATGTATGCTTTGGCATAATCATTGCTTATAATATAGTCTGATTTTTTGAAACAGGTATTCCGCTCCTGGTTTTACAGGATTGATGAGAGATGCAAAATGACGATAATTGAAAAAGAAAATATTCCTCCGGATCAATTTCCCGTTGAGCCTGTTGTGCTGGACAATCTTTCTGTCAAGTTCATGCAGGCCTCCGGGTTCATACCACTGAAACTGGATAACGGCACCTTGAGCATCGTAATGGCCAATCCGGAAGATTTTTCTGTCATTGATGCCCTGAAGTATACGTATGATCTGGATATAGAAGTATTTCAAGGTGATGAAAGCGAAATCCTGGATGCTGTGGAGCGGCTTTACGGTGCCGGTGCCCAGAGTCTTGAAATGATCATCGAGGAGGCGGGAAAAGATTCCTATGAGATCTCAGAGGATTTTGAACCGGATGTCAATTATCTGAAGGATCTGGCTTCCGAGGCACCCATTATCCGGCTTGTGAACCGCTTGATCTTAAAAGCCATCGAATTTCGCGCAAGCGACATTCATTTTGAACCGTTTGAAAATGCATTCAAGGTGCGATTCCGGATTGACGGCGTGCTGCAGGATATTGAATCTCCGCCCAACCGGCTGCAGGCAGCCATTATTTCCCGTGTAAAGATTATGGCCAATTTGGATATTGCCGAAAGGCGACTGCCCCAGGACGGACGAATCAAGTTAAAGATTACAAACCGGGAAATCGATTTTCGGGTTTCCACCATTCCCACCCTTTTTGGGGAGAGCGTGGTCATGCGCGTTCTTGACAGGGAGATGCTGATTCTGGATCTGGAGCAGATCGGTTTTCCATCCCATATGCTCGAAGCTTTTGTCAATGTGATCCATCAGCCTTACGGCATGATCCTGGTCACTGGTCCCACGGGCAGCGGCAAAACTTCGACTCTTTACACGACCCTGTCAAAAATCAACTCCCCGGAGAAGAAAATCATTACACTTGAGGATCCGGTTGAATATTATCTAAACGGCATCAATCAGATCCAGGTCAAATCAAAAATCGGTATGACCTTTGCCAAAGGTCTCAGATCCATCGTCCGTCAGGACCCCGATATCATATTGGTCGGCGAGATACGCGATAAGGAAACGGCTGAAATCGCAGTTCAATCCGCCCTCACCGGGCATTTGATCTTCAGTACGCTTCATACCAACGATTCCGTGGGCGCCATCAGCCGTCTTCTGGATATGGGGGTGGAGGGATTTCTGCTGAGTTCAACACTTCTGGGCATCCTCGCCCAGCGGTTGGTCCGGGTGATATGTCCTCATTGCAAAGTTCCGGTGGAGCAGGATGCCAAAATGCTCAACGCCATCGGGGCCACACCGGAGGAAATCGCCGGTTTGATGCTTTACGCCGGCAAGGGTTGTGAGATCTGCAGGAATAGTGGATTTTTGGGCAGAACCGCTATTTTCGAATATTTGCCGGTGGATGCAGCCGTTCGCAGGGAAATCAATCTGGGCTCGGATTCCGAACGGCTCAAAAAAGTGGCTGCTGATCTCGGTATGAGGTCATTGCGACAAAACGGCTGGGAAAAGGTCAAGCAGGGCGTTACAACCATTTCGGAAGTCCTGCGCGTAACCCTGGAAAAATAACATGCCAAAATATTATTACAAAGCAGTGGATGCCTCCGGCAAGGTCATACGCGGAGAAATCGATGCCCCGGAAGAAAAGACCGTTGCCAGCCAGTTGCACGATTCGGGCTGCATTCCGATTCGCATCAAATCTTACGGTATTTTTTATAAATTTCTGCAGCTGGACTTTTCTTCAGATCTGCTGGCGGATTTTAAAAATGTTTCTTCCAGGGATCTGCTGCTGTTTACCCAGGATTTTCGAACCCTTTTGGATGCAGGCCTGTCTGTTGACCGATCCCTTATAATTCTCCACGATACAACGGAAAGCGGTAAGCTGGGGGAAGTAATCAAGGGGTTGCTCAAATATGTACAGGGCGGCAGTTCCATATCAGATGCCATGGCTAAATACCCGAAAGTGTTTTCCTCGCTGTATATCAATATGATTCGAGCCGGGGAATCCGGAGGGGTTTTGCCGGAAGTCCTGGAGCGGCTCGGTGAATTTCTGGAAAACATTCAGAGAGTAAAGGAATATATCAAGTCAGCCTTGATTTATCCGGCTTTTCTGCTTTCGGTTGGAGGCATTTCCATCATTATCATGCTGACATTTGTGATTCCCAAGTTTTCTGTCATTTTTTCGGATATGGGCCAGACCATTCCTCTGTCTACCAGCATGCTCCTTGGATTGAGCGATTTTCTGCGAAGCTATTGGTGGGCTTTTGCCCTGGCGATTATCGCCGGTGTTATTTTCATACGGCAGTATGCCAATACAGACAAAGGCCGATTAAAAATTGATGCCTTGAAAATCAGGCTGCCCATTTGGGGGGATTTAATCAAATTTGTCGAAGTGGCAAGATTTTCCAGGACGCTCGGAACGTTGATCCGAAGCGGGGTGCCGCTGCTGCAGGGGTTGAATCTGGTTCGGGAAATCATGACCAACCGGGTTGTGGGCGATTCTTTGAAACAAGTGCACGACAGGGTAAAAGAAGGAGAAAAGTTGACCACGCCGCTTTTCCAGACGGGCATTTTTCCGCCCCTTGCCATTCAAATGATTTCCGTTGGCGAAGAGACGGGCAATCTGGAGAAGATGCTGCTTCGTGTTGCCAAATATTACGAAGACAATGTGGAAAACAAGGTCAAAAGATTTATAAGCCTGCTGGAGCCAGTTTTGATTCTTGGTATGGGACTGATGGTTGGATTTATAGTTATCTCCATGCTCATGGCGGTATTCAGCATTAACGAAGTGGGGTTTTAAAAAGCGCCGAGCTTTGAGGTCAAAACATATGCAATTTATCCGTAACTATCGACAGGAGTAGAAACAACATGCGGAACAATAGAGGTTTTACACTTATAGAGCTGTTGATTGTCATGATCATCCTGGGGCTGCTTGCCGCCCTGGTTGGACCGAGAATGTTCGGCAAAGTCGGAAAATCCAGGCATCAGGCCGCAAGGGCGCAGATATCCATGCTGGAAACCGCCCTGGAAACCTATCGCCTGGATGTGGGAGCTTTCCCGACTGAGGCACAGGGGCTAGAAGCCCTGAGAAAACAGCCGCAGGGAGTAAGAAACTGGGACGGGCCGTACCTGCCCAAGGAAGTGCCTCCGGATCCCTGGGGAAATCCGTATGAATATCAATATCCCAGTGATAACAGTGATTTTGAAATCATTTCCTACGGAGCTGACGGCCGGCCCGGCGGCGAAGAGGAAAGTGCCGATATTTATAACTGGAAAAATCCGGATTCATGAAAAAAGGATTTACCCTGGTTGAGCTCCTGGTGGTTCTGCTCATCCTCTCGGTGGCTTCCGTATGGGTGATTCCCAGGATTGCACAGCCCCTTGGCGGCATGGAGGTAAAAGCCTCCGCAAAACATGTGCTCTCTGCACTGCGGCAAGCCAGAAGCCGGGCTGTCTCCCAAAAAGTACACATTGTCGCTCATTTTGATCTGCAGAAGAACCAGTTTATACTTGCCGAATCGGGCGGCGGCATGGATACAACCGGTATGTCCGCCAGTATCCGGAAAAGCTTGCCTCAGAAAGGAGATTCGGTAAAAATCCTGGATCAATATGATTTCCCCGGCCAATTAAAGATCAAGCACTCGGAAACCCTTGAACTGACAGATACCAGAGAGGTTTTTCAGATTCTTTTCTATCCGTCAGGCCGGAGTACAGGGGGGAAAGTTTTGTTTTCCGCAGATTCCCCCAAAAAATATCTCGTGCATGTCGACTTTATCACCGGCATGACACGTTTATCCACAGTCAATTGATATCTGGTGCCTTCTGGAGATGGTCAATTATTTCAAAAAAACAAGCATGCCCGCAAGGCTCCGCCAACCTGGGCGCATTATCAAGTGCAGCAAAGGATTTACACTGATAGAAACCCTTGTGGCGTTTATGGTGCTGTCTATTGTGCTGGTGGTGATTCTGCAGACATTTTCCGGCGGCATCAGATCGGGCCATAAATCCAATCAATACATTTATGCCACATTCCATGCCCGGTCAAAAATGGAGGAGTTGATGTTCTCGGATGTTTCTCCGGGGCGTTACCAGGGGGCTTTGGATGATGGCTACCAATGGCAGGCAGAGGTGGCTTTGATTGATACTGACCAGGATGATCCGGTGGATACGGGAATTGCTCAAATGACTTTATCGGTAAAGGTCAGCTGGAGGGAAAGAGGGCAGGCTACCGGAATTGAGCTGCATTCGCTAAAGCTTGCACCCCGGGATGGCTGACAAAAGACGGATGCAGAATATGGAGTTGACAAACCGTGGCTTTACCCTGATTGAAGTTTTGATTTCCATCACATTGCTCAGCGTCATTCTCGTACTCATGTTCGGCGGCCTGCGCATCGGAATCAATGCATGGGAAACGGGTGAAAAAAATCTGGATGCCCAGCAGCACCAGCAGGTTGTACTGGATTTGATGCGCCGCCAACTGGCCTCTGCAAAGGCAGAAACAATTGACACCGCCGATGACCGGCAGCTTTTATTCAATGGCAAGCCCACGGCCGTGGCTTTTATTTCAAGCCATGCCATCATGCCGGGCAATATTTATGGAGATGTGTACGTGCAGTACTGGATCGAAGACGCCGGGGATCAATTCATACTTAAAATTTATGAAAACAACACCGTATTTGAAAGCCTTGCCGGTGATATGCGCAGCACATCCAGGACAGGGACGACATACGAACTGGCCGCCGTCCGGGATCTGAGATTTTCCTACCTGACAAAGGACGAAAGCCGAAGTTACTGGAGTGACAACTGGGATCCGGAAGCCCGGGGGGATGAAAAGCTGCCTGCTGCCATTCGATGTGTTTTTCAAATAAACAAGCACATGCCTCCCATTGAGATGTTTGTTGCAACAAAGGCCTCGACCCTTGAATAAATGCATTGAAAACCGTTTTATGTATTTCTTTCGGCCTGCAGCGCCACGGCACCACCGGAACCGCCAGTCCGGCATTGCTCTGCTGATCGTATTGTGGGTGCTGGTCCTGTTGTCTGTCATTGCAGGGGAATTCAGCTATACCATGAGCAATCAGGTACGAATGGTCAGTAATTTCAAGGAAAGCGCACAGGCCTACTACATGGCCGTCGGGGGAGTCAATCAAACGATCTATCACATCCTCCAGACAGAAATTCAAAGACAGGCATCTTTGGGCTCAGATAAGTCCAGGCAAAACAATTCCTTAACGGCCGGCCAATGGCCAACCAACGGAACCATCGGCCCCCTTGATTTGGGGGATCAGGGGTATTTGAAACTCCGAATCGAAAACGAGGGCGGCAAAATCAATTTAAACCAGGCCGACGCCAACCTGCTGCACACCTTAATGGATGCATTTGACATAGATGATGATCAAAAGAATATTATCGTGGACTCCATTCTTGACTGGCGGGATGAAAACGATCTGCATCGCGCAAACGGCGCGGAAAAAGATTATTACCGCTCTTTGCCTGATCCGTATGACTGCAGGAACGGCGATTTCCAGTCAAAAAGCGAATTGCTCCTGGTCCGCGGCGTAACCCGGCAATTATACTATGGCGGACTGGAAGACCTTGTCACCGTACTTCCGGAACAAAAGCAAGAAGCTTCCGGGCTGGGCGGATTGCTGCGCAGCCTGGGCAATGCAGGAAAAAGTGGCGGCGCAGGCGGCAAGCTCAACATAAATGCCGTACCCTTGCGCCTGCTGCAGGCTTTTGCGGACATAAAGCCTGAAACCGCAGAAGCTGTTGAAGCCTACAGGCAGGCACAAGACATCGGCTCCATATCCGAGCTGGGAACGGTCGTGGAAGGCGGGCAGTTTGAAATCATCCGCAGGCATTTCACCGCAGACCCATTGCCTTATTACCGGATTTGGGCTATGGGATACACACGCAATCATATCAGCGAGACCGTTGAAGTTCTGGTTCGCATTAATCCTGGTCAAGACCAGGACAAACCCTATGAAATCCTGGAATGGAACGATTCGATCACATGATTATCGGTGTTGACGCCCGTCCTCTGAGCTACCGCCTCACAGGCATCGGCTACTATTTATTGCATCTGCTGGAAGTAATTCAGGCAATTGACGGGAAAAATACCTATGTCCTGATTTCAAATAAAAAAATCCCGTTTGACTGCAGCCGGCAAAACTGGCGTAAAGTAGAAGGCCGCATGGGGGCAAGGTTTTTGAGCACATTCTGGATGCAGCTGTTTGCACCCTACCTTGCCCGGCGCCACGACCTGGATCTGTTCTGGGGTCCCCGTCATCATTTGCCGCTATTGTTGCCAAAGGATGTGAAAACCGCTGTGACCATACATGACCTGGTCCATCAGCGGTGTCCGGAAACAATGGCCGTGGAAAACCTTATTGTTGAACGGCTGCTCATGCGCAGCTCCATTTCAAAAGCCGATGCAGTCATTGCTGTTTCCCGTGCAACCGCCAGTGATATAAAAGCCTTCTATCCCGGTTCCGGTTTAAAGGTGCGTACCATTTACTCCGGTATTCCGGATTTTGCGGCCCACGGGAAGGGCGCGGAGCAAAACGGATTGTTGGCGGATTTGCCTGCTGCATATTTTTTGTTCGTGGGCACCCTGGAGCCGAGAAAGAATCTGCTGAAGGTGATCCAGGCTTTTGAACAAGCGGCTTTAAAGCAGCAGGACGTATACCTGGTGGTTGCAGGCAATATCGGCTGGAAGTCGAAAAACTGGCTGCCGGGCCTGATGCAGAGCCGGGTCAGAAACCGGATTCTGCTGCCTGGCTATGTATCGAGAAACACCCTTGAAACCCTTTATAAAAACGCATTGTGCCTTGTGTTCCCCTCTTATTACGAAGGTTTTGGCATGCCCCTGCTGGAGGCCATGTCGGCGGGTATTCCTGTGATTACTTCAAACCTGTCCTCCATGGCCGAGGTGGCCGGGGATGCGGCTCTTCTGGTGGACCCGCACAGCACAGATGATATTGCAGGTGCCATGCTGGCAATGCTAAGCCGGCCGGATTTGAGAGAAAAGCTTGTGTATAATGCAAAAAAGCGGCAAAAGACGTTTTCCTGGCAATCCTGTGCAGAGCAAATCCTGGAAGTCTTTGAACTGGTTGGGAGAAATTGAAGGTATTACAGATATATAAAGATTATTATCCCCCCACCCAGGGTGGAATCGAACGCCATGTCAATCTGCTGGCAAACGGGTTGCGGCAAAGGGGGGTGGCGGTGACGGTGCTGGTTTCAAACACACGGCCAGTGTATGAAGATGTGGAGGTCAACGGTATCCGGGTAATCAAGGCGCCCCAGTTGTTCAGGTTGTTTTCAGCGCCTGTAAACACAAGCATGTCATTTTTGCTTGCCAGGATAGGTTGTGATGCTGATATTCTGCATTTCCATCTGCCCAACCCTACCGCGGACATGGCCTATTTGTTTTCGGGCCTGTCAGGAAAAAAAGTGGTGGCCACCTATCATAGTGATATTGTCCGCCAGCAGATTCTCAACAAGTTGTATATCCCGTTTTTCCGGCTGTTTTTAAACAAAGCGGATGCAATCATCGTCACCTCGCCAAATTATATGGAATCGTCGAAATATTTGCGGGCATACAAAAATAAATGTCATGTCGTTCCGTTGGGCATTAATATTGCAAGGTTTGAGACCGAATGCAGCAATGACGTAATATCAAATATCCGCAGGCACTATGGGCCCGAAATAGTTCTGTTTATAGGCAAGTTCCGGTACTATAAGGGACTGGATGTACTGATAAGAGCCATGCACAAAACACGCGGCAATCTTTTGCTGATCGGCTCCGGGCCTTTTGAGGAACAATTAAGGCAGCTGACCTCGGCTTTGGAAATGAAAAGCCGGGTTTTTTTTCTCGGAGAGCGCGATGATGCCGAGGTCAATGCTTTTTTAAAAGCCTGCGATGTCTTTGTGCTGCCCTCGATTTTCCGGAGCGAGGCCTTTGGTCTGACCCAATTGGAGGCCATGGCGTGCGGCAAGCCGGTGATCAGCACGGAACTGGGCACC
>JAABTZ010000111.1 GCA_011389605.1 Desulfobacteraceae bacterium | reverse complement strand
CGCCTATATTCATGCCCCCGGTAAACCCTATGTCGCCGTCGGCGATTAAGATTTTGCGGTGGGTGCTCAAATTTATGTGGAGCATGGGCAAAGGAAGCAGCCGGGGGGGCAGAAACCTGGTGAAGGAAATGCCGGCCTTTTTGAGCAAAGTGCTGGCCCGGGGCCGGGAGTAAAGTTCCCCGAACCCGTCCACTATAACGCGTACTTCAACTCCCCGGGCCGCGGCTGCCACCAGGGCGCCGATTATCTGACGCCCGGCATGATCCGTGTCAAAGATATAGGTGCACAGAAAAACCCGGTTTTCGGCGTTTTCAATGGCCTGGATCATGGCCGGGTAGGCTTCTTCGCCATTTTGGAGCAAGTCTATCCGGTTGCCCCCCAACAGGGGCAGCCTGGTGACATTTTCCGATATCCGGGCAATGTCTGCCGAGGCCCGGGAGACTTCCAGGTCGGCAGGCTGGAATTTATGGGTTTCAATAGAGTCTCCGCCCCCGGGCTCCACTCGGTGGGGTGTGCGCTTGACCTCGAGTTTCCTTGCCCTTGTGCGTATCCGGTTTATGCCAAAGAGAAAATAGACCACCGGCCCCACAAAGGGAAAGGTCAGGCATACCGCCACCCAGACCAGGGCCGACTGGGGGGTGCGCTTGAAAAACAGGGCATGGCCCGCCGACAGCAGGGAAAGGGCTATGTTTAGGGCAATGATGATCCAGTTTAGAAGAGGCATTGGTTCTTATTCGGCTATGAGTGCCGGGACCACAGGATCCCTTAGGATTTGCTCCATGGCCTTTTTTGCGCTTCCGGCCGCTTCCGGAAATACCTTGTTTAGGTTTCTTATATGGCGCAGGTTGTCGGCAGTGCGCATGATCAGCATGGCCAGATCTCCTTCGGCGCTGTCCCATAGTGCGAGCACATCTTCCCAGTCCCTTCCCGAAGCCCAGTGGTAGATTGTCATGGCCGGCCTCATAAACAGAAACGGGGTCAAAAAGCCTTTTGCAGCCATGTCTTTTGCAAAGGGGCGCAGGCCTTCCCGGATGGATAAATACGCTTCCTCCAGTTCCTCGGGTACGTCTTTGGAATGGATGCTGTCTTCATCGGTTTCCCGTTCATTTACAAAAGAGGCCATGATGCCGGCCAGAAGGGCGGGATCTGACTGGGGAAACAAATTGTTGCGAAATCCTTCAGCCACCATCAGGGGATGATCAATTCTAAGCTGGGAGGCCCAGATCCCGTCTGCGGTAAGCCGATCGTCTTTTGCAACATATTCTTTTTGTTTTAAAAAATCAAGATGGCGAATAAATTCGCTCCAGAGATGATCCATGTCCCGGATGCTGCCTGCAGGTTTTTCCTTTTTTTTGCGTCTGAGCTTAAACTGGAAATTGGCAAAGGATTTATCCAGCAGTTCCCTCACCTGTTTGGGGGAATGGGACAGCAGCAGGTTTAATGTCATGGAAAAGTTGATCTTTATCTGGCTGTCCACATCCGTGGGCTCGGAGAAAACAAGCCGGCTGACATAGCGCGTGTCCATGAACCTGCCGGGAATCACAACCGCAAAACCGATGTTGTCCATACCTCTGCGGCCGGCCCGGCCTGTCATCTGGTGAAACTCGGTTGGATTCAGGGCAACAAATTCCCGGCCGTTAAACCGGTCCGAATTTAGAAAAGCTATGGTTCGCGCGGGAAAATTTACGCCCGCGGCCACCGTGGATGTGGCAAAGACCGCGTCAAGACAGCCTTCGGTCATCAGGGTCTCTATGACCAGCTTCCAGGCCGGCAGCTGCCCGCTGTGATGGGCTGCAACTGCTTTGTGTACCAGATCGTGCAATTGTTTGTGATCACTCAGGTGGGGTGCTTTTTCAATGAGCTCCATGGCCCGGCGTTTTCTTTCCGCTTTTCTTTCCGGCTCTTCTTCCACCCTGTATTCCGAACACAAAAGCAGTGCGTTGTCACAGTCAGCCCTTGATTTGAGAAAAAAAATGGCCGGCAGCAGGTTGTATTTGCGAAACACCGCCAGGACTTCACCCATGCGCGGCAGGCTTGACCCGAATCCGCCCCTGCGTGCATCATTGGTATTTTTTAAAAAATTGAGTACTTTTTTATACAGCCTGGACCCGCCTTTTTTGCTTTTTTTGTCCAGCAAGGGAAACAGGGTGCCGGATGGATGGAGAAAAAGCGGGTAAAGGGGCACGGGCCGGTTGTTTTCCTCAACAATGATGCACCTTCGCCCCCGGATGGATTCAAGCCAGCCCGAGATCTGCCCTGCGTTTCCGATTGTTGCCGAAAGCATGAGCATGGGGATGCGTCCCGGCAGGTAGATCATGGTTTCTTCCCAGACTACTCCCCTGTCCTCGTCGCCCAGAAAATGCGCTTCATCGAGCACCACGAAATTCGTGCCAAGATCCTCGCCCCGGTGCATGGCATCATAGAGCTGGTTTCTTAAAATTTCCGTGGTCCCTACAATTATGGGGGCCTCTGCGTTTTCCTTCCGGTCTCCGGTTAAAATACCCAGGTTCTCTGCCCCAAATATTTCGGAAAACTCGCTGTACTTGGAATTTGTCAGGGCCTTTAGGGGAGAGGCATACCAGGCCCTGCCCCCTGAATCAAATATCTTGCGGATGGCCTCGACTGCTATCCAGGTTTTGCCGGCTCCCGTGGGTGCTGTAACCAGGCAGTCGCCATGCTTAATTGCTTCCAGGGCTTCTGTCTGAAACAGATCCGGCTTAAAAGGGCGCTGCACAGGCCGGCCGATTTCGGCAAAGACTTTTTTAAGCTTAGAGTCCGAGCCGGCTTTTAACGGCTGGCGTTTAGGCGAAGCCGGCCGCCGGCGTCTTTTAACATACTGTGGCTTGTCAGGCATCAGAGTTTTGCAATCATTTTCAGGATTTCTGATTTGGCAGCAGAGTCTGACTCATAGGGGGATTTGCCGTTCAGGTCCGACTCTATGAGTATGTCATCATAGGGGAGAAATCCCAGAAAACTAAAATCAGGCATATTTTCTTCAAGAAACTGCCGGTCTTTTTCCCCCCGGATTTTGTTGCCCACAAGCGATATTTTTTCCAGCCCTATCTCACCGGCCAGCTGTTTTATGTGCATGGCCGTTTCAATACTTCTGCGGCCGGGCTCCACCACGACTATCAGGCGGTCCACGGCCCTTGCCGTGGCACGGCCCAGGTGCTCGATGCCGGCTTCCATGTCCATGACCACCACCTCATCTCTTGCCAGCACGATATGGGTTATCAGTGCCTTTAAAAGCGTGCTTTCCGGGCAGATGCAGCCGCCGCCGCCTTTTTTTATCCCTCCCAGGCGCATGAGCTTGATGTTGTCAAGCCGGGCTGAAAGGGCATCGGGAAGGTCGTCTACTTTGGGATTCATTTTAAAAAAACCCCCGATGCTGCCGGGCTTGGCCTCGGTGCGTTCATAGGCCAGGTCCTTCATTTCGGAAATGGGTACGATTTTTTCAGCATCGGCAATTCCCACGGCCCCGGCAAGATTGGCGTCCGGATCGGCGTCAATGGCCAGCACCCGTTTGTTCTGATCACTTAATGCCCGGATAAGCAGAGCTGAAAATGTGGTTTTTCCCACCCCGCCTTTTCCGCTTACGGCAATTTTCATATTAATTTCCTTTATGATATAGTAAAAAATTAGGTAATATTCAGCCACCCAGCAGGGCGGACACACAGGTCCGCCCCTACGGATGGCCAGGCGTATTGCACGGACGTACCTGTGTGTCCGCCCTGGTTGCACGGAAATGAAGAATGACGGGTTTGAAATTCGCCCCCTGCAAACTCTTTCAGAATTCATGCATTGGTATTAGCTGAAGTTACAAAATTAGTTGTAACTTTTCACGGTGCCATCAATTTTTAATGGCGCCATAATTTGTTTGTTATTGTATATATATTTTTTAATATCATTAAACAGTTGAGTAAACAAGCCCGGACTGTGATGCGGCTGCAGAGGCCGTTTTTACTGCAGATCCCTTTAAGATTTTAAACTATAACCAAACAGAATTTTTCAAATGTCATCTGATAAAGAAAAAATCATAAATGTCGCGCCTAAAAAGCCCGAAATTCTGGCTCCGGCAGGCAGCCGGGATTCTTTTCTCGCAGCACTGTCAGCCGGGGCTGATGCAGTCTATTGCGGGCTGAAGCAGTTTTCCGCCCGCATGGCCGCAGATAATTTCACCGTGGAAGAACTTGCCAGCCTTACCCGTCTGGCCCATGAAAACAAAAGATCTGTCTACATTGCTTTAAACACGATTATCAAGCCTGATGAACTTTCTGCCGCAGCCATGTTAATCGACGATCTGCGGCGGCATGTAAAACCTGATGCCCTGATAGTCCAGGACCCTGCTGTGTTTGCACTCGCTGAGCAGACCGGGTTTAAGGGGCAGATCCATTTATCAACCCTTGCAAATGTGAGCTTTCCTTCAGCCCTTGACATTGTGCGCTCATTGCCGCAGGCAACCCGTGTTGTGCTTCCCCGGGAATTTTCCATTGACGAGATCAAGGCTGCAGCAGAGGCTTGTCCGGCGGGCCTTTCCCTGGAAGTGTTTGTCCACGGGGCTCTTTGCTACGGGGTTTCGGGCCGGTGCTACTGGAGCAGCTTTCTGGGGGGTAAAAGCGGCCTTCGGGGAAGCTGCGTGCAGCCCTGCCGGCGCATTTACAACCAGGGCAAAAACCGGAACCGGTTTTTTTCCTGCCAGGATCTGTGGGTTGACGTTTTGACAAAAATTTTACTCGAAATTCCCCAGATATCCGGGTTAAAAATCGAGGGCCGCAAAAAAGGCCCCCATTATGTCTATTACACCACCGCGGCTTACAGGCTGCTTTGCGATCATCTCGGCGACAGCAGCGCCAGAAAAACAGCCCTTTCCTTTCTGGACCAGGCTCTTGGAAGAAAACCAACCCATTACAGGTTTCTGCCCCAGCGCGAATGGAATCCCATTGATACCGGGGCCCAGACCGGCTCCGGCATGCTTGTGGGAAAGGTCCAGGGCACCCGCAGCAAGCCATGGCTGGAGCCACGGGAGGCATTGCTGCCCGGCGATCTTTTGCGAATCGGCTATGAGGATCAGTCCTGGCACCGCACGATCCGGATTACCAAGCACGTGCCCAAAAAGGGCAAATACTTTTTGAGTCTTTCGGAAAAGGAGCGGCCGGCAAATGATACGCCGGTGTTTTTAATTGACCGCCGGGAGCCGGAACTGGCAGATGAAATAAAGAAGTTTTCCGACCAGCTTGAGGCTTATCCTCAAAAACCGGTTGCCCCCTCCCGTTTTAAGGTTCGTCTGCCGGCTAAAACCCTAAACCGGCATCCGGTGCTGGACATCCACCTTAGCCGGGATATGCCTGAAGACTTGTCACAGGGTGTTGATACCGGCATATGGCTTGCCCCGGACATGGATCCGTCTTTGATGTCTCTTTCCAACCGGATCTGGTGGTGGCTGCCGCCGGTGCTCTGGCCGGATGGGGAAGCCGGACTGAAAAAGGTTATAGGCCGGGCTGTTGACAAGGGGTTTAAGCAGTTTGTCTTAAATGCCCCATGGCAGATGGCTTTGTTTCCTCCCAGAAAAGGGCTGCGTGCCTGGGCCGGGCCTTTTTGCAATATCGCCAATGAACTTGCCATGGAAACGCTTGCCTCTCTTGGATTTGCAGGCGTTATCGTCAGCCCGGAACTTGGCAAGGCCGATTATACGCATTTGCCGGCCAGAAGCCCCCTGCCTTTGGGAATTGTGATTTACGGAAACTGGCCTTTGTGCGTCTCCAGGGTCGTATCAGAAGGCCTGACAATGGATACCCTGTTTAAAAGCCCCAGGGGCGAGCATGCCTGGGTAAGCCGGCCTGATGACAATTACTGGGTTTTTCCGGACTGGGCAGTTGATCTGAGCGCCCATGCGGAAACCTTGAAAAACCTGGGTTACAGCATGTTTGTCAGTGTTGACGAACCTCTTCCCCCGGGCGTGCATCTGAAAAAACGCCCGGGCAAATGGAACTGGGATCATGGGCTGAAATAGATCTTATCAGAGATAATTCCAACCTTAAAAGCGGGGGTAGCAATGAATCTTGCGCATTTGCCGGAAAAGGAAATCGAGAAGTTTGGCGAGCACGTGTCGGTTATTTTCCAGGACCGTCAATGGACAAACATCGAGATGCGGAATGCCTCAAAGCGACTTGCCGGCGCCCTTAAAAAGCTGGGGGTGGAAAAAGGCGACAGGGTTATCATCCAGATGCCCAACTGCCCGGAGGTTTTGCAAAGCTTTTTGGCTGTCTACATGCTCGGAGCCGTTGTGGTGCCCATCAACTTCATGGTGGGCGAGGCTGAAACCGCTTTTATCTATAAGGATACCGGCGCAAGGGTTATTATAAGCAGTTCTGATTTTCTTGCCAAGATCACGGCGTGCCGCAGTCAGGCCCCCAGCATTGAGCATGTAATTTTAATTGACAGTGGTGAGCTGCCCGCCGGCACCTTGTCATATTCCGGGCTGCTTGCTGAGAGTTCTGAAGATATTTCTGCTGAAGATGTTACAGACGATGACCTGGCCGCACTGATCTATACCGCCGGCACGACGGGTCAGCCCAAGGGCGTTATGCACACCCATGCCGGTCTGTATGCCAATGCAAAAATGCAGCAGGACACAATAAACCTGCCCTCGGGCATGACAAGTATCACCGTGCTGCCCCTGTGTCATTCCTATGGCATTGCCAGCATGAATTTCAGCATGTACCTGGGCGGTGGTACAACCGTGGTTTTAAATTCCTTTGACATAGACATCCTGTTTTCCTCCATTGAAAAATACCGTGCAGAGATAATAGGGGCTGTGCCCACAATGTACGTTTTTATGCTTTTACACCCTGATCCGGAAAAATATGATTTAAGCTCCATGAGATACTGGATCTCCGGATCAGCTCCCCTGACCAGGGAGACATGGGAGCGGTTCAGGCAGACCTTTGGCGCGGAAATTATCGAAGGCTGGGGGCTGACCGAAGCCGGTGCAAACAATTCCGTAAACCCCCTGGACGGCAAAAAGAAGATCGGCTCCATTGGCATGCCCATGAAGGGCACTGTTATGAAAGTGGTAAATGAAACAGGAAATGAGATGCCGGCCAACCAGGAAGGCGAAATCATAATCTCCGGGCCCATGCTCATGAAAGGATACTGGAACCGGCCGGAGGAAACCGGAAAAGTGCTGAAAAACGGCTGGCTTTATACCGGCGACGTTGGTTACCGGGACGAAGACGGCTATTTTTTCATCACGGAACGAAAAAAAGACCTAATCATCAAGGCCGGAGAAAACATCGCCCCAAGGGAGGTTGAAGAAGCCATCTACACCCATCCCAAGGTTTCAGAAGCAGCTGTTGTAGGCATGCCTGATGATGTCTACGGAGAGGAAATAAAGGCTTTCGTGGTGCTACTTCCCGGAAAAAGCGCCACACAGGAAGAAATTATCCAGCATTGCCAGGCCAAAATAAAGCGCTTCAAGTCTCCAAAGCAGGTTGTTTTCCTCCAAGCCCTTCCCAAAAGTCTTGTGGGCAAGATTTTGCGCAAGGAACTGAGGAAAATGTGAAAAAAATTAAACAAAAAAAAGGGCTATGGCAAAGCCATAGCCCTTTGATTTTTTTGGTCGGGGCGGCAGGATTTGAACCTGCGACTCCTTGCACCCCATGCAAGTGCGCTTCCAGGCTGCGCTACGCCCCGGCGAAAACAAAATTTATCTTTAGCACGCGGTTTTTACCCTGTCAAGGGTTCTTACGCATGAGTGCAAAATTATTCAGCCGCTGCCAGGGCCTGATCAATATCGTCGATTATATCGTGGGGATCTTCAATGCCGACAGCCAGCCGGATCAGGCCGTCTTTAATCCCCAGTTCCAGGCGCTCTTGCCGGGAGTGCATGTAATAGCTGATGGTGGCCGGGTGTGTAATCAGCGATTCCACCCCACCAAGGCTGGGGCCTATGCTGATGATTTTCAGCCGGCTTAAGAAATTGAGCACATATTCGGAATCGTCTTTGACCTCAAAGGTCACAACAGCACCGTAGCCTTTCATCTGCCGTTTTGCCACATCATGGTGGGGGTGGCTGGCAAGCCCCGGGTAATAAACCCTCCTGATTTTGGAATTTGCTTCCAGGTGCTCTGCCACTACCTGGGCGTTGCTGTTTAGCCTCTCCATGCGCAGAGGAAAGGTTTTCAGGCCCCGGATAAGAAGATATGATGAATTGGGGTCTATCACACCGCCGGTTATTTTCAGAAATTCGCGTATGGGGCCGGTCAGTTCCCTTTTGCCCAGTAAAACCCCGCTTAAAAGATCATTATGGCCGCCGAGATATTTTGTGGCGCTGTGGACCACCAGGTGAACGCCGTATTCAAGCGGTTTCTGGTTAAAAGGGGTGGCAAATGTGCTGTCTGATATGACAATTATGTCTTTTTTGCCGAATATGTCCATGA
>JAABTZ010000110.1 GCA_011389605.1 Desulfobacteraceae bacterium | reverse complement strand
TCCGCAAAAAAGGCTCGGTGATCAGCTCCAACACCTCGGGTATTCCCTTAAAAGACATGTCCCAGGATCTTAGCGATGACATGAAAAAGCATCTTCTGGGCACTCACTTTTTCAACCCGGTGCGTTACATGCATCTTCTTGAAATCATCCCAGGCCCGGATACCAGCCAGGACATTCTCGAGTTCATGGCTGACTTTTGTGAAAAATATCTTGGCAAGGGCATCGTCTGGGCCAAGGATACCCCCAACTTTATCGGCAACCGAATCGGCATCCAGGGCATGGGCAAGGCCATGAATGCAATGCTGAACCACGGTTTAACCATTCCTGAAGTGGATGCTATTTTCGGCGCTCCAATGGGACGGCCCAAGACCGCCATGTTTAAGACCTCGGATCTGGTAGGATTGGACACCATGTATCACGTGGCCAAAAACTGCTACGATCTTTGCCCGGACGATGAAATGCGCGATACCATGGCTCTTCCGGCATTTGTTGAAAAAATGGTCGAAAATAAGATGCTGGGCAACAAAACCAAGGGCGGGTTCTACAAAAAAGAGATTACCCCGGAATGGAAAACAATCCGCAAGGTTATCAACCCCGAGACCCTGGAATACGAGGAATACGGCAAGGCCGACTTCCCCTGCCTGGCCGAGGCAAAGAAGAAATCTTCCCTGCCCGAGAAAATCAGCGCCATCGTATACGGCGATGACAAGGGCGCCAAATATGCCTGGGATGTTACAGCCACCGGCCTGATTTATGCGGCCAACCGGATCCCCGAGATTTCCGATACCATTGTTGACATCGATAATGCCATGAAATGGGGCTATAATTTTGAAATGGGCCCCTTTGAGACCTGGGAGGCCATCGGTGTTAAAAAGTCAGTGGAAAAAATGGAAAAAGAAGGCCGGACCGTTCCCGAAAAGATCAAGAAATTTCTGGAAGCAGGAAACGAGACTTTCTACAAGATCGATGGCGGGAAAAAATATTTTTATGATTTTGCATCCGGCTCCTACAAGCCTGTTCCTGTAAGTGAAAAGCAAATCAGCCTCTACAACCTGCGCCAGGAAAACAAGGTGGTCAAAACCTCGGGTTCCTGTTCGCTGATAGATCTTGGCGACGGGGTCTTTGATATTGAATTTCATTCCAAGATGAACGCTGTCAACCGCGAAATGATTGACTTTATGGTCGAAGCCCACAAATACGTGGCTGAAAATGGCATCGGCGTTGTGGTGGGCAACCAGGCCTCGGGGATGCCCGCACCCTTTTCTGCAGGCGGCGATCTGGCCTTCATGCTGGGCCTGGCCAGGGACGGAAAATTCTCTGAAATCGATGATTTCCTTAAAACCGGGCATGAAAGCATGCTGGATGCAAAATATGCACCCTACCCTGTGGTGGCGGCCCCCTTTGGACTGGCCCTGGGCGGGGGGTGCGAAGTGTGCCTGGCAGCCGACCGCGTGGTGGCAAATGCAGACCTGTTCATGGGTCTGGTGGAAGTGGGCGCCGGTCTTGTGCCGGGAGGCGGCGGCATGATGCACCTGTGGCAGAATTATATCAAGTATAAACCCCGTGTGGCCAATATTACGGATTACGCCGGCTTTTTTGTCCAGGCCTTTATGCACGTGGCCCAGGCAAAAGTCTCCGGATCTGCGGCAGAAGCAAGGAACTCAGGCTTCCTGCGTCCCTCTGACCGGATAGTGTTTAACAAGGATCTGCTCATCGGCGAGGCCAAAAAAGAGGTGCTCAAAATGGTCGATGACTGCTACGCACCGCCGCGTAAGGAAAAGTTCCCCGTGTTTGGCCGCGAGGGCCAGGGCATGATCTGGTCTGAAATGCTCAACATGAAGTCAGGCGGATATATCACCCCGCACATGGAAACCATTGCCAAGCGGGCCTGCTACTGTCTTGCCGGAGGGGATGTGCCATCCGGTACCCCTGTCAGCGAGGAATATCTCCTGGGTCTGGAGCGCGAAGCGTTCGTGGATCTCTGGCGCACCGAGCAGACCCAGCAGATGGCCGAGCACATGATGAAAACGGGCAAGCCCTTGTTCCTGTAAAAATATAATAACCGAAATTTAGGAGGATATACAGATGAGAGAAGCCTATATTGTTACATCGCTTCGCACACCGGGCTGCCGGAGGGGCAAAGGCGCGCTGGCCCAGACAAGACCGGAGGATCTGCTCAAGACCGTGATAGAAGCCGTCATGGAAAAAACACCGAAAATTTCCAAAAAGGACGTGGAAGACCTGATGATCGGCTGTTCGTTTCCCGAAGCCCAGCAGGGGCTCAACATCGGCCGCATAATTGCCCAGATGGCCGGTTTCCCCGATGAAACCTGCGGAGCCACGGTCAATCGTTTCTGCTCTTCGGGTCTGGAAGCCATATCGCTTCAGGCAATGCGGATCAAGAGCGGATGGTGTGATGTTGCCATCGGCGGCGGGATTGAGTCCATGAGCATAGTGCCCATGGGTGGAAACATGCCGCGCCCCCATCCCAAAATGGCAAAAGAAAATCCGGATGTTTACGTGTCCATGGGTATTACCGCCGAAAACGTGGCCAACCGGTACAATGTCACCCGGGAAATGCAGGATGAATTTGCCTACCACTCCCAGATGAAGGCGTCAAACGCCAAGAAAAACGGTCTGTTTAAAGAACTTGTGCCCACTACTGCCTCCAGGTTCGTGGAAAAAGACGGCCAGTGGGAAGAGCAGACTTTTGTCCAGGATTTTGACGACGGCATTCGCGAGACCACTACCGCAGAGGGGCTTGGAAAACTGCGCCCCGCATTTGCGGCAAACGGGTCAGTGACCGCTGGGAATTCGTCCCAGACCACTGATGGTGCCGCAGCCACGCTGATTATGAGCGAAGATGCTCTTAAGAAGTACAATGTGGAGCCCATCGCAAAGCTAAAAACCTATACAGTGGCCGGGTGCAGGTCCGATGAAATGGGTGTGGGGCCCGCCTACGCCATTCCCAAGGTGCTCAAGATGGCCGGGCTCAAGGTAGAGGATATCGGCCTTTTTGAGGTAAACGAAGCATTCGCCTCCCAGGCAATATATTGCATGCAGCAGCTGGGAATATATGATGACAAGAGCCTGTGGGTCTCGGATTCCGACAAGCGAATTGTCAATGTCAACGGCGGTGCCATTGCCCTGGGCCATCCCCTGGGGTGCACGGGTGCCAAGCTCTGCGCGCAGCTGATGACCGAGATGAAGGAACGCGGTGTTAAATATGGCATTGAGTCCATGTGCATCGGCGGAGGAATGGGAGCGGCTGCTCTGTTTGAACTGATGTAGACTTTTTGGATTTCATGTATTGCAATAAAAAAGGCGCCGGGATATCCCGGCGCCTTTTTGCGAGCTAATAAGGATAACATCAATTTATATTTTAAAAATCTGAAACGCTCAATTCAGGTACGAGTTTGTCAATAAAATTTGAAGTTATTGGTTTTTCTTTTCAAAATCCTTCATAAAGGAGACAAGCTTTTCAACTGATTCAACCGTGGTCGCATTGTAAATCGATGCCCGGCAGCCTCCTACTGAACGATGGCCTTTAAGGCCGCCCAGACCGTTTTGGGCTGCTTCGGCAATAAATCTCTTTTCCAGGTCTTCATCCGGCAGACGGAAAGTGACATTCATCAGCGAGCGGCTGTCCCTGTCAGCGGTTCCATTGTAAAAATTGCTTTCATCAAAGGCGGAATAAAGAGTATCGGCTTTTTTGAGGTTGATTTTTTCCATTTCGCCAAGCCCGCCGATGGTTTCCTCCAGCCATTTTAAAACCAGCTGAACCGTATAAATTGCAAAACAGGGCGGTGTGTTGTACATGGAATTTTTTTCCACATGAGTGCGGTAGTCCAGCATGGTCGGCAGCCCGTCTGGAATTAGTTTGAGCATGTCATCGCGCACGACCACCATGCAGACGCCTGCAGGGCCGATGTTTTTCTGGGCGCCCACATAAATCATGCCGAATCTGGACATATCAATGGGCCTGCACATAAAATCAGAAGACATGTCAGCCACCAGGGGTACGCTGCCCGTATCGGGAAGTTTTGCCCATTGGGTGCCCTTGATGGTGTTGTTGGAAGTTATGTGAACGTAAGTGGCATCAGGCGTAAAGGAAAAATTTTTGGGGATGTATGCAAAATTCCTGTCTTCCGAAGATGCTGCCACGGTGAAGTTTTTTTTCTGAATCTCGGCTTCCTTGATGGCCTTGGTGGACCAGGTTCCGGTGTTAATGTAGTCGGCTTTCCTGTCTTCTGTCAGAAAATTCATTGGAATCATGGCAAACTGAAGGCTGGCCCCGCCCTGGAGAAACAGTACGTGATAGTCTTCTCCGATGCCAAGCAGCCGTTTTGTGCGTGCCACGGCATCGTTTATAACAGCGTCAAAGTCCGAGGACCTGTGGCTGATTTCCAGAATTGACATGCAGCAGGTCTGGAAGCTTAGTATATTTGCCTGTAGTTCCTGGAGCACCGGCTCGGGCAAAGCGGCCGGGCCAGCGTTGAAATTGCAGATTCGATTGACATCCATTTGGGTTCCTCCGGTTAGTTGTTGGGATAATGGTTAAAAAATGACATAAAATGATTATTTTTACATATTTATCTAATAAAGTCAATAAGTAAAAACATCTTTTATTACAACCTGTTGCAGCGTCAATGCTTGTCGTAATTCATTTTTGCTCAACCATCAGGCAAGTTTCTGGTCATTGACATCTGCGATGCTTTGCCATAAAACAAAGGCAATTTTTGAACTCAGTCTTTGATGGTGAAAACCAATTCTCCCGGAGCATTTTTAAATGAATACATATGAATATCCTTCAGAGGCAGCAAGCCGGAAAATTAACGCCATTTTGGGCCGGGGACTGGATACCAGTGCGGCTGATTATCAAAGCGTTTCTGAAATAGTCGAAGATGTCCGCTCCCGGGGGGATGCCGCCTTAGTTGAATACACCAACCAATTTGATGCCCCGGATATGACTGCATCGGATCTGCGGGTTACAAAAGTTGAAATAGAGGCGGCGCAAAAAAAAGTAAGCTCGGATTTCCTTTCCGCCCTTGACCGGGCTGCTTCCCAGATAGAGTCTTTTCATCGCAGACAGGTTCGCAACTCCTGGTTTACCGCAGAGCGTCCCGGGGTATTTCTCGGGCAGCTTTTCAATGCCGTGGACGCAGCAGGCATATATGTGCCCGGTGCCAGAGGAGGCAAGACCCCGCTTGTCTCATCCGTGCTGATGGGAGCTATTCCTGCTGCCATTGCCGGGGTTAAACGGGTGGTCATGGTGACTCCGCCAATGGCCGACGGTACAATTAATCCTAATCTGCTGGCAGCCGCTTCCAGGGTTGGAGTATCGGAGGTTTACAAAACAGGAAGTGCCTGGGCCATTGCAGCCCTGGCATACGGCACCCAAAGCATAAGGGCCGTGGATGTGATAGTGGGACCCGGAAATATTTATGTGACCCTGGCCAAAAAAATTGTTTCGGCTTTTGTGGGCATTGATATGATAGCCGGTCCCAGTGAAATTCTGGTGATTGCAGACGACGATGCCAATCCCTCCTTTATTGCCGCAGATCTTTTGTCCCAGGCTGAACACGATGCCATGGCTTCGGCCATTTTCGTCTGCACCTCTGAAAGTCTGGCTGCATCTGTTAAAAAAGAGGTGAGCCTGCAGCTGGCTGATCTGCCCCGAAAGCAGATTGCCGAGCAGTCTCTTGGGGCTTACGGCGCCATATTTGTGGTTCCCGATTTATCCGCTGCCATGGAGCTTTCCAACCGGATCGCGCCAGAACATCTTGAACTGCAGGTTAACGACCCGTTTGCAATGCTGGCACTTGTTAAAAACGCCGGAGCGGTATTTATGGGCTCTTACAGCCCGGAGCCCGTGGGTGACTATACAGCAGGACCCAATCACGTGCTGCCCACAGGCGGCAGTGCTCGTTTTTCCTCGGCCCTTTCAGTTGACTGCTTTGTCAAGCAGTCCAGTGTGATCTCTTATTCCAGGGAGGCCTTTTTAAAGGAGGCCGGGTCAATAATGGCTCTTGCCGAGATCGAAGGACTGTCGGCCCATGCCGAATCAATCAGACAGCGGCTGAAATAATTAAGAAATTTTGTTAAACCGGAAGGTATCGTAAAAAGTGGCTTTTAGACGGCTTTGTAAAAAGTCCAAGATCAAGGCTTGCGCGATTTCGAAGAATGCAGAGTACTTAGCCGTACGTAAAATTCTTAAAAATCGCGCGTAACGCAGATATTGGACTTTTACTAAGCCGTCAAACCTGATGCTAAATAGAAAACAAGATCCTGCCTTGACAAGGTTAGGGAAAAGACATATTTTATTTTTTTGAGACAATACTCATAAGGTAGATTAAATGGGCAGACCACATAAAAAACGTAATGTAGCATACAATCCCAATGTCAGTTATTTCAAACCCCGGGGGATTCCCATGAAGGATCTTTCGGAAAGTATTCTGGCAGTGGATGAATGCGAGGCCATAAGACTGGCAGACTACGAAGGCTTGTCCCATGAAGCCGCAGGGGAGCTGATGGGAGTATCGCGGGCCACATTTGGCCGGATAATTGAACAGGCCAGAAAAGTGGTTGCCGATGCCCTGATAAACGGCAGGGCTATTCGCATAGAGGGCGGATCATATCAGTTTGTGGAGGCCGAACGGAGGTTTGGCTGCAAATCATGCAGCCACCAGTGGGTGCTGCCGTGCGGAACGGGACGACCGGATAATTGCCCGGAATGCGGGGATTTTGAGGTGGGCCGCGTTAGTTCCAAATGCAATGAGTCATAATAGGTGCAAGTCTTTGAATTGTTAATTCTTTTGTTAATATAAGGAGCTAAAATCATGGAAGAATGTCAGCAGGGTGGGTGTAGTGCGCAGCAAGCCCAACAGCAAAAACAACAGGAGCAGGAGCAATCCGTAAAAGACACACTTTCTAAAATCAAGCACAAGTTTGTGGTCATGAGCGGCAAGGGAGGCGTGGGCAAAACCAGTGTGTCTGTTAATCTGGCAATGGCACTGGCCGAGAAAGGTTATCATGTGGGTATTATGGATGTGGATGTACACGGGCCGGATGTCCCCAGAATGCTGGGTCTTACCGGACTGCTTACCGGGAACGGCAAAAAACTGTCACCCATGAAATACAGTGACAACCTGGCTGCCATTTCAATCGAAGGGCTCATGCCTGATAAGGATTCTGCCGTGATCTGGCGGGGACCTTTGAAGCATTCAGCAATTACCCAGTTTGTATCGGATGTGGATTGGGGGGATCTGGATTTTTTAATTGTGGATTCGCCCCCGGGCACCGGAGATGAGCCCATGAGCGTTGCCCAGACCATCCCGGATGCACAGGCAATAATTGTTACAACACCCCAGGAAGTTGCGCTTTCTGATGTTCGAAAATCCATTAATTTCTGCAGCAAGTTGGAAACACCGGTATTTGGCGTGATTGAAAACATGAGCGGATATGCATGCCCCCACTGCGGAGAAACCATCGAGCTTTTTGGCTCCGGAGGCGGTGAGAAAACCGCCAAGCAATTCGGCCTGACTTTTCTGGGCAGGATTCCCTTTGATCCAAACATGGTAAAGTCAGGTGATGCAGGACAGTCCTATATGCAGGCGTATATCGACTCTCCGGTCACAAAGGCTTTTGATCAGATTGTGGAGAGGATGGGCAAGCTCGTTTAGATATCCTTGCTCCGGGCTGTGACAGGCCGGTTTAAGCCAGATTTTATAAAAAGCGGCGGGGCGTGTTTTTTCAGATGCGCCGCGCCGTTTTTTTAATGCCGGCCCTGGTGGTTTAACACTAGGGTGATGGGCAGGGAATCCTCGCTTTCACCTGAATAACGGATTGGACCGGGCCTGCGGTAGGAGTCCGGCCCGGGATTTGCTGCCAGCCAGTTATCCCGCATTACGGAAAATACGCCAAAGGCTGGTGATTCCATGTTTACCAGGGATTTTACCAGAACAAGGGCCAGTTTGCCATTGCGCTCTTCCAGGTGCATCAGGGGCGCAATGGGGATTCCCAGCGGTGTCCAGTCTTCAAAGTCTTTTTCAAGATTTTTGATGGCCGCCATCTGTCCGGTGGCTCCGCCGGCTATCAGGGAGAAGACTGTCCGGCCGAGGTTGTAGGTGTAGGTGCAGTCAAACCATGTGGGATCATTTCCCCGGCCGTCATAGCCGTAGAAATGATTCTGGGTTTTGAATTTGGGCATGGAGGCATTATAGACTTTTTGAATCGGTCCAGGAATATCGGTGCTTTCGTCTGACAAGCCTTCTTTTGCAAGAGTTTGTTTCAGGGTTTTTACAGATACAATTGATTCTTTGACCAGCAGAAACGAATCATCTGTGTTAAAGTTTTTAAAAAGGGCTCCACCGTAAAGCCCGGGGTCAAGGCCCCCTTTTTCAAGGGTTTGCATATACCATTGGCGTTCGATACCTACTTTATAAACGCCTTTTTCCGCAAGA
>JAABTZ010000109.1 GCA_011389605.1 Desulfobacteraceae bacterium | reverse complement strand
ACTGAGGCATGAGGGATCAAATAGACTGTCTCCTTGAAAAAAGCAGAAATCTTTGCAAGACTAATGAGTTTTCTAAATAAGATCTTGTCCTGGGTCAAGAAATAAGTGTAAAGAAATTGAAGTTCAACAAAGTGCAGGGCAATTGCAAAGCCTTATCCGGCCGTGACCTGCATGTATTTTTTCTGTTGAAGGCCAGGTGCGGAGTAATTGCCCGGGACCTGAATGTCAGGATGGGACAGATGATTTTTGTTCAACATCTCCAAAATTGATAGAACCGCAAAAAGTCCAATATCTGCGTTACGCGCAATTTCTGAAGAATTTCACGGACGGTTAAGTACGCCGCATTCTTTGAAATTGCGCAAGCCTTGATCTTGAACTTTTTACGGTCCCATCTGAAAACCGACTTTTTACGATTTCATCAAAATTGGCAAAACCAATGAAACTGCTTTTTCTCGAGCCTTTCTACGGAGGTTCCCACCGCGATTTTGCCGACGGGCTTTGCCGGTATTCCCGCCATGAAATTGCTCTTTACACCCTGCCTGATCGGTTCTGGAAATGGCGGATGCGCGGGGCTGCCCTGCACTTTATAAAGCAGATACCTGCCCCGGAAGCCTATGACGCCATTATATGTTCGGGGTTGATGAGCCTTTCGGATTTTCGCGCGCTGTGCGTAAACGGGTGTCCGCCGGCATTAGTCTATTTTCATGAAAATCAGCTTACCTATCCGCTGGCTCCGGGAGAGGCAAGGGATCTTCATTTCGGGTTTACAGACATTACCACTGCTCTTGCCGCCGACCGGGTATTGTTTAATTCAAAAACACATTTTCAGGCTTTTTTTGATCACATCCCGGAGTTACTGCGGAAAATGCCTGATTTCAAGCCATTATGGGTCATCGATCAGATCCTGGAAAAATCGGGTGTGTGCTCTCCGGGCTGCTGGTTTCCGGAATCAGATGACGGTTGCCTGCAAAAAAAACAGGAGCCGCCTTTGGTTATCTGGAATCACCGCTGGGAATTTGACAAGCAGCCGGAGATTTTTTTTGCCGCCCTGGAGCAGGCGGCTGGCTCGGGCTTGGATTTTGAAGTGGCAGTTCTCGGCTATGCCTATGAAAAAGTTCCCCCAGTTTTTGAAGCTGCCTGCACGCGCCTGGGCTCCAGGATAAGGCATTTCGGGTATGTCAAAGACAGGTCTGAGTATCAGAGGTGGCTTGCCAGGGGGTCTGTGGCAATAAGCACGGCCATCCAGGAGAATTTCGGCATTTCAATGGTTGAGGCCGCACGCTTCGGCTGCCTGCCGCTTGCGCCCAACCGGCTTGTTTACCCGGAGATTATCCCGGAGGAAATGCATTTTGCATGCCTGTATGACAGTTTTGAGCAGCTTGTGGAAAGGCTATGTAATGTGCTTGAAAATCCCCGGGCATATGAAATTCACCGCAGGCATCTGGCCCGGCATATGGGCCAGTATGCCTGGGAGCAGCGAATAGAAGAATTTGACAGGGAAGCCGGGTTTCTCATCTGCGGCTGATATCCCGTTTTTTGTCTTTTTTATGAAGTAGATTTTTGTTCATATATATGTACATCCCGCTGGGGAAAGGGAATTGAGATGCCGTTGGCGTCAAACTGCTTTTTGACATTCTCTGTCATGTCAAAATAAAAAGTCCAGTAATCAGATGCCTTTAACCATGGCCGGCATGCAATGTTTACGCTGCTGTCTGCAAGCTCGGATACCACCACCACTGGCTCGGGTTCTGCCAGGATTCGGCTGTCGTTTTTCAAAAGATCCCACAAAATGCCCTTGGCTCTGTCAATGTCTGAATCATAGCCAATGCCGAAAATCATGTCCACCCTCCGGGTTCCCTGGGCTGCATAATTTACGATTTTGTCTCCTGTCATTGCAGCATTTGGAACAATAACGGTTTTGTTGTCCGGGGTCAGCAGGATGGTGTTAAAAATCTGGATTTCCCTTACCGTGCCGGCAGTGCCACCTCCCTCGATATAATCGCCCACCTTAAAGGGGCGGAAAAGGATCATGAGAACGCCTGCGGCAAAATTGGAAAGCGAGCCCTGCAGGGCAAGACCGATGGCAAGACCGGCGGCGGCCAGAAGTGCTATAAAAGATGTCGTCTGGATACCCAGCTGGGCCAGGGCGGCAATCACCACAAAAGCGAACATGGCGATATAGGAAAGGTTAGTGGTAAATGTTATAAGGGTTTCATCAACTGCGGTTCGCCGCATTGATTTTTCAAGAAAATTTCTCAATGCAATGGCCACCCATCGTCCCAGTATGAAAACCGCAAGGGCTGCTAAAATTTTGACCCCGAAGACCACGCCCAGGTCCAGGATTCTGTCCATCATCTGTTCCAAACCACTTACGGAAAACTGGTCCATGATTTATTCCTCCATAGTTATTGATGCGCTCGTAAAGTCCAGTATCTGCGTTAAGCAGGCCTTGATCTTAAACTGTTATTTTGCATTTTCATATGACTCTATTGAAATTTCAAGACTTTCCGGAAGATCTTCAGGCACCTTGTCCATTCTTGGGGAGAAATATGCGATCTCCGAGAATTCGAAACTCCTGCTGGACCCTGAAGGAAGATGGCTTATAATGGCTTTTTGGTGGTCCATTTTTTCATAATCACTTACAAACCACTGGTTGCCGACAATACTGCTGCTGCATTCTTTGCAGTAGCCTGTAATTTCAACATTTTTAACATCCCTGTCCCCTGTGTTGACAATTGTGCCTTTTGCGTTAATAACATAGTCGTTATTATCCTTCTGGATAAAAAATTCATAATCCAAAATATCAAGATCTGCTTCTTTGCTTCCGCTGCAACCGGACAGGCACATCAACGTAAAAGCGGATATGAAAAACAATAATGTCAGCCCTGGAACAGTGCTTTTTTTTTCATCTTTCCTTCTTTTTTCTGAAAGGCATGCGAATGATCTTTAATAAAGAAAGTTGATGGAACCGTAAAAAGTACAATATCTGCGTTACGCACGATTCCTGAAGAATTTCACGTACGGCTGAGTACGTTGCATTCTTCGAAATGGCGCAAGCCTTGATCTTGAACTTTTTACGGCCCCATCTGAAATCAGACTTTTTACGAGTACATCAGTTTTGACAAACTTGTAAAAATCTGAACTGAGTGATTTTAAACGGCTTTGTAAAAAGTTTAAGATAAAGCCTTGCTCAATCGCCAGGAATACAGCGTGCTTAGCTGTTACGTAAAATTCCGGGGCATTGAATGTAATGCAGAGATTGAATTTTTTGCCAGGCCGTAGATTTTGGCCGCAGGGCTGCCTATGCCTGCTTTGATGGATATTTAAATGAAAGTTATCAAATTTTTGAGGTATGGTTAATATGGATGCAAAAAGACCCATGTATTTAACAATTGAGCAGTGTGTAGATCATATCATAGATGTCTTTGGTACTGATATTCGTATAGGAAGCCCTCTTGGTCTCGGAAAACCTGTTCCGCTTCTCAATGCCTTATACCATAGGGTTAAACAGAACCCTCAGCTTTCGCTTACGATCTTTACCGCCCTTTCCCTTGAAAAACCTTCCTGGAACAGCGAACTGGAGCGCCGGTTTCTGGAACCCTTTGTCAACCGTGTCTATGCCGGGGTGCCTGACCTGGATTACATGACTGATCTCAGGAATGGCGGATTGCCTCCAAATGTGAGAATTCATGAAATTTTCTGCAAAGCCGGTTCATACAGCAAAAATCCTGAAATGCAGCAAAATTACATCAGCTCCAATTACACCCATGTAGTAAGGGATTGTGCAACCAACAACAACCGTATCGTGGCCAACATGTTAGCCAGAAAAGAAACCAACGGAAACCTGACCTACAGCCTTTCGTGCAACGCAGACAATACAATAGAAGGATTGCAGGAGTTCAGAAAGGCTCAGCAGGAAGGCGAAAAAAGGCTGGCCATCGGCATGGTAAATTCCGAACTGCCCTTTATGTACGGTGATGCAGAGGTAGCCCCGGAGGCCTATGATGTAATCATTGACACGGGAGAAGGTGATCAGCCCCTGTTTAGCACCCCCCGGCTGCCCGTGGCCGACCCGGATCACATGCTCGGCCTTCATGTAAGCACCCTGATAAAAGACGGCGGCACGCTCCAGATCGGCATCGGCGCTTTGGGCGATGCTATTGCGGCATCCCTTGACATGCGCCAGAACAACAATGAAGTATACAGGAAAGTGGTACAGGATGCCGGGATTACCGGTGAATATTCTCCGCTCATTGACGAACTTGGCGGAACCGGTACCTTTGAGAAGGGCATTTACGGCTCAACTGAAATGCTTGTGGATGCTTTTATTCAGCTGTACAAAAGCGATGTTATCAAACGCAGGGTTTATCATCACATAGGCATTCAGACCCTGATCAACCAGGGACTGCTCACAGACGAAATCCGGCCTGATACGCTTAAGCTTATGATTGAGCAGGAAATCATCCATCCCTATCTGACCCGGAAAGATTTTGACACACTGCAGTATTTCGGAGTCCTTGCCCAGGACCTTTCCTATGAAAAAGGCCATATTGTAGCTGCCGATGGCGCCAGATTTTCGGCCAACCTCGATGATGGCCAAAATCTGGAGGCCGTCAGCGGCAATTGTCTGGGTGAGCGGCTGCAAAACGGTGTTGTGCTCACAGGTGCTTTTTTCATAGGTCCAAGGGATTTTTATGACCATCTGCGCAAAATGAGCGACAAAGAACGGCAGCTCTTTGAGATGACAGGCGTGGAAGTTGCCAACCAGCTTTACGGAGGCGAACACTTGCGCGCTGTTGAACGCAAAGACGGCCGGTTTTGCAACACAGGCATGAAGGCCACCCTTTTGGGCCATGTTGTTTCAGACGGTCTTGAAGACGGCACTGTTGTTTCAGGCGTTGGCGGTCAGTACAATTTTGTGGCCATGGCCCATGCCTTAAAAGACGGACGTCTTGTCATGATGATCAAAAGCACGCGGCAGGAAAAGGGTAAGGTGCTGTCAAACATAGTATATAATTATGGACATGTAACAATTCCCCGGCATCTGCGTGATATTGTGGTAACTGAATACGGCATTGCCGACATCAGTGGTAAATGCGACCAGGATGTAATCAAGGAGATGCTCAAAGTCACTGACTCCAGATTCCAGGATGAGCTTCTGGCCGAGGCTAAAAAATACAACAAGATACCCCGGGATTACCAGATACCCGGGCAATATCGCAATAACACTCCCGAGCGCATTGCCTCTGTGCTCAAGCCGTATAAGGCCGAAGGGCATTTCGGGCCGTTTCCGTTCGGCTCCGAATTTGATCTTGTAGAGATGATCGTGGCCCAGTCGCTTAAGATGCTCAAGCAAAAATCAGTCAGCGACAGCGCCCATGAGCTGGGAGACATGATTGCATCCATGCCCGATACACCACCTGAAAATGCAATGCCGATGATGGAGCGAATGAACCTGGCCGCAGCGGAAACACCCGAGGAAAAAACCATGCAGAAAACACTGATGGCGGGCATGCGGCTGGCAGGAATAATTTGATTCCAATGACTTTTTACGGTGCCATCAATATTTGAATAGGAATTTTTTATCGGTACATCTCTTCAATAATATCTGCAAATGCCTGGTTTACATACTTGCGCTTGACCTTCATGGTGGGGGTGACCTCGCCGTCTTCTTCGTAGAGTTTTTTGGGCAGAATGCGGAATTTGCGGACGTTTTCCACCCGGGCCAAAGCCTTGTTGACCTGGTCGATTTCCGATTGAATCAGCTTGTTGATCTCCGGGTGGGCTGCCAGATCCCCGTAGGTTGAAAACTGGATTTTATTTTCCTGGGCGTATTTGACTACGTTGTCTTCATCAATCATAATCAGGGCGGATAGAAATTTGCGCCGGTCGCCGATCAACACCGCGTCATTTATGTAGACGCTGGCCTTTAGCATGTTTTCGATATACTGGGGCGAGATGTTTTTGCCCCCTGCGGTGATGATGATGTCTTTTTTCCTGTCAGTGATTTTCAGATACCCGTCTTCGTCAATTTCACCTACGTCTCCGGAATAGAGCCATCCGTCTTTTAAGGTTTCAGCCGTGGCTTTTTCGTTTTTGTAATACCCGGCAAAGACACCCGGCGACTTGACCAGGATTTCGCCGTCTTCTGCAATTTTCACCTCACTGCCCGGCACCGGGGTGCCAACGGTACCGAATTTGGCGCGGCCTTCCTGGGATGTGCAGGTAACACCTGTACCCTCGGTCTGGCCGTAGCCTTCAATCAGGTTAATCCCCATTGACTGGTAAAAGTAAAGCACCTGAGGCGATATGGGGGCGGCCCCGGAATAGG
Source organism: Desulfobacteraceae bacterium (assembly GCA_011389605.1). Classification (GTDB taxonomy): domain Bacteria; phylum Desulfobacterota; class Desulfobacteria; order Desulfobacterales; family Desulfosalsimonadaceae; genus Desulfosalsimonas. Next base: position 2,232 of record JAABTZ010000109.1, on the reverse strand, counting down.
CAACCCGGATGCGGTCAAAGCCGAGTCTTTCTTTTAGTTTGCGAAATACGGCAAAATGGGCCAATTGAAAACATATTTCCAGCCAAACCGGCACATTTTTAAAATTCATTTTCAGGCCGGCCCTTTTTCGGCCGATTTTTAAGGCCATGTAATATGCCAGTCTTTTAGCCCGGGTTGCATCTGACATGCGGATATGTATGGCAGAAGAGTATTTTTCCCAGATCCTGGGCACGGCATAGCCAACCGTGGGAGAGAGTTCCACCATGTTGTCGGTGACCGTATCGGGTTTTTCCACAAAGTTGACCACATAGGCGTGCCGAAGATGGGTGAACACGGAAAAAAGGCGCTCAAATATATGACACAAGGGCAGAAAGGAAAGCACTTCGTCGCCCTTGTCCATGGGATTCTGCTCCACAATGGCCTCTGCCATCCAGGTGACATTGCCGTGGGTTAGCATGGCACCCTTGGGCGGGCCGGTGGTGCCGGAAGTATAGATGAGCACGCACAGGTCTTCGGGTCTCAGTTCTTCTGAGCGCCGGTCCACATCTGTTTTGGCAAGGGTTTTGCCGTGTTCGATTAACTGTTCCAGGCTCGTGACCATGGGATCTGTAAATTCCCTCAGCCCTTTTGTGTCCCATACAATTACTTTTTTCAGGCCAGGCACTGAGTCCCTGAAATTAAGCCACTTGTCAAGCTGCTCCTCGTTTTCGGCAAACAGAAAAACCGAGTCGGAATTGGATACCACGTACTGAACTTCCTGCCAGGCATTGGTGGTGTATATGCCCACGGAGACTCCGCCTGCGCACTGGATGCCCATGTCAATTGTCACCCATTCCGGGCAGTTGTCCCCAATAATGGCCGCACACGCGCCCTTTTCAAGTCCCATGTCAATTAAGGCGGCGCTTATGTTTCTTGCGGTATCAAAATATTGATTCCAGGTGATATCTCGCCACAGGCCAAGTTTTTTGTAGCGCATGGCAACCATTTGTTCGCGTGATGAAACCGTTTGTTTGAAAACAGCAGGGGTTGTGGATGCAGTCAATGTATTCCTCCGTGTTACCGCCAGACTTTTTTGCGCTTCCAGCGCTGGTATCCCTTGGCCGACTCCCTGGACCGGACGCCCATGTAAAATTCCTTCACATTTTCATCTTCCATCAGGTCACTTGATTTTCCTTTCATGACAAACCGGCCGTTTTCAAGAATCAGGGCATCATTGGAAACCTGCAGTGCTTTTCGGGCATTCTGCTCCACAAGCAGGATGGTTACGCCTTCTTCGTTTATTTTTTTTATGATCTCAAAAATTTCTTTTACCAGCAGGGGCGAAAGCCCCAGGGACGGCTCATCTAAAAAAAGCAGCTTGGGCCGGCTCATAAGAGCCCTTCCAATGGCCAGCATCTGCTGCTCTCCCCCCGACAGGGTACCGGCCCATTGATTGACACGCTCGGCAAGGATCGGAAAATAACCAAACACACGGTCCAGATCATCTGCCACGCCCTTTTTGTCCCGCCGGATGTAGGCACCCATCATGAGGTTTTCCCGGATGGAGAGTTCTTCAAACACCTCGCGCCCCTCGGGCACCAGGGATATGCCCATGCGCACGATTTTTTCAGTGTCCGTGCCGTCAATGCGCCGGCCTGAAAACTCAATGGTTCCCTTGTCCGGCTGATCATCTATAAGCCCCATGGCAGTGCGCAGGATCGTGGTCTTGCCCGCGCCGTTGTTGCCAAGGATAGCCGTTATGCTGCCTTCTGCAACCGATAGGGAAACCCCGCGGATAGCATAGATTAAGTCATAGTAGGTCTCGATGTTTTTGATTTCCAGCAGTGCACCCAATTTGCGGCTCCATGCGTATGCGTAAACGGTTTATGCCTGTTTTTGGCCTCTCAAAACTTGATTCTGACTGTCTTCTTCCTCCTCTGTTCCAAGATAGGCCTTTAAAACCTCGGGGTGCATGCTGACTTCATCCGGGAAGCCTTCGGCAATCTGCCGGCCGAAGTTTAAAGCCAGAATCCGGTCGGATATGTCCATGACCATGTTCATGTCATGCTCTATTAACAAAATGGTTATGCCCAGCTCGTCCTGGATATCCTTGATCCAGAAGACCACATCCTGTTTTTCCTCGGCATTCATACCTGCACAGGGCTCATCGAGCAAAAGAAGCTCGGGTTCTGCTGCAAGGGCACGGCCCAGTTCGATTTTTTTCTGGATCCCGTAGGGAAGGGCTCCCACGAG
>JAABTZ010000108.1 GCA_011389605.1 Desulfobacteraceae bacterium | reverse complement strand
TTTCCTTGCGGTGCACCACGAAATGTTCAAGGATCTGCTTGAGATTCATCAGCTCCGGCCGGCGGTTGACAACTGCAAGCATGATTATGCCGAAATTGCTCTCAAGGGGTGTGTGCCTGTAGAGCTGATTTAACACAACCTCGGCCATCTGGTCTTTTTTTAAGGCAATGGCCACCCGGATTCCATCCTTGTCTGATTCATCCCGTATATACCGGATTCCCTCCAGGTGGTGATCTTTGACCAGGTTGGCCATTTTTTCTATCATGGTGGCCTTGTTGACCTGGTAAGGCAGCTCCCTGACAATAATTATGTCGCCCGAGTGCTTTTTATCTTCCTCTATGTCTATACGCGCACGGATTTTAAGCTTTCCCCGGCCGGTATGATAGGCCTGCCGGATTCCCTCGGTGCCGTATATAATTCCCCCTGTCGGAAAATCCGGTCCGGGAAGATAGGCCATCAGCTCATCGACTGTCAGTTCGGTGTTGTCAATAAGAGCTTTGATTGCATCGGCCAGCTCATTTAAATTATGCGGGGGAATATTTGTTGCCATGCCCACGGCAATGCCCGATGAACCGTTTAAAAGTAGGGCCGGAATCTTTGCCGGCAGCACCATGGGCTCGTTTAGCGTCTCATCGTAGTTTAGCTGCCAGTCAACCGTTTCCTTGTCGATGTTTTCGAGCATCTCGTGAACCAGGCGGGTCATGCGGACTTCCGTATACCGCATGGCCGCGGGAGGATCTCCGTCCACTGATCCGAAGTTGCCCTGGCCGTCAACAAAGGGGTAGCGAAGACTGAATTTCTGGGCCATGCGCACGGTGGCATCATAGACAGCCGAATCACCGTGGGGGTGATACTTACCAATTACATCACCCACAATGCGCGCCGATTTTTTATACGGCTTGTTCCAGTCATTGCGCAATTCGCGCATGGCAAACAATATCCGGCGATGCACCGGTTTTAATCCGTCGCGCACATCAGGCAGCGCCCTGCCGATAATCACGCTCATAGCATAATCGAGATAAGACTGCTTCATCTCGCTGTCGATGCTTATCTCATCGATGCGCTGCTGGATTTCGTTCATTTTAACTCCTGATTAAAAGCACAAAAAACCCGCACTTCTGCTTTTGCGCCTGGCAGAATCATTTACCGGGTTTGGCATATGCCGTATTTGCAATAAAAGATTAAGACGATTTGCTGACAAAACCAAGTGCTGCAAGCAGCAGCACCGCTTCGAAAATATACATGGCCGGAAAGCTTTGGGCAAAATAATAAACAATTCCGCCCCCGACGATCACCGGCACACCGAAGATAACCAGGATTCCTATTTTTCTGCTGATAGATTCAATGATTGTCATAAACCCACTCCTGTAGCTGTTTTAGGATCAGGATGTTTTTTCTATGCCTCAATTATCATGGCCATGCCCATGCCGCCGCCAATGCACATTGATATCAGGGCGTTTTTAGCCTTTTTATCCCGCATCATGTTTATGGCCGTCACCATCTGGCGGGCGCCTGTGCAGCCGATGGGATGGCCCAGTGAAATACCGCTGCCGTACTGATTGGGCTTCCGGGAATCGATGCCCAGTTCCTTCATGCAGGCCAGAGCCTGGGAGGCAAACGCCTCGTTTAACTCAATGATGTCCAGATCATTTATGGTCATTCCGGTATTTTTGAGGACCTTTCGAATAGCCGGAATGGGGCCAAGGCCCATATAGGCCGGGTCAACCCCGCCGGAGGCAAATGCCTTGACTTTTGCCATGGGGGCAAGCCCCAGGTCTTTTGCCTTCCGAGCGCTCATGAGCACTACGGCCGCAGCCCCGTCATTTACACCCGATGCGTTGCCGGCCGTTACTGTGCCGTCTTTTTTAAACACTGGGCGAAGCTTTGCCATTTTTTCCATACTGGTTTCCATGGGCCGCTCGTCGGTATCCACGACAACATCGCCCTTGCGCGTCTTGATAGTAACCGGCACGATCTCCTTTGCAAATGTGCCGTCGACAATGGCGGCCCGGGCCCTGTTATGACTCATCACAGAGAGCTCATCCTGCTCCTGCCTGGAAATCTTGTAGGTTTCAACGATATTTTCAGCGGTCACGCCCATGTGGTATCCGTAGAAAATCTCATAAAGGCCGTCGTATACCATAAGATCCAGAACCTCGCCCTTGCCGGTGACCTCCATGCGATGCCCCCAGCGGG
>JAABTZ010000107.1 GCA_011389605.1 Desulfobacteraceae bacterium | reverse complement strand
TGGTAAAGCCATTGGCGCACAGCTCATGCTCTCCTGGCCGCCTGCAACAACGGCTTCGGCCTCTCCGCACATAATAGAGGCCGCTGCTATGGCAATTGATTTAAGCCCTGATGCGCATACTTTGTTGATGGTATATCCCGGGGTCTCCTTTGGCATGCCGGCGCGTATCATGGCCTGCCTTGCAGGATTCTGCCCCTGGGCCGCCAGCAAAACATTGCCCATTATGACCTCGTCAAAGGCCACTTCCCTTGCGTTATCATCCCAGTCAGCCCCTGCTGTTTCAAGATCCACAGGCTTCCTGCCTTTAAAAGGATCGGGTATTCGTGCCTTCATTTCATCGCTTACCACCGGCTTCAGGCCGGCGCGCTTAACAGCTTCCCTGATTGCGAGGCTGCCGAGTTCCACTGCCGTGACATCCTTTAGCGAGCCGCCAAATGAGCCCACCGGCGTTCGGGCACCACTGACGATTACCACCTCTTGCATATCCGCGTCCTCCTTGCTATGTTGTCCCCACTTGATCTGTGGCCCTGGCTAAACAAAACAGGTACCAAAACAGACTCAAACATGTTTGATTTATTGCCAATTTTGTAAAATTTTGATATTATCAGATTTGAACCTCAAATACAAGAAGAAACACAAAAGCGGTTTTTGTCATGTGCCTGATTGCCATTGCCTTAAGCTCCCATCCCGCCTACCGGCTTATAATCGCGGCAAACCGGGATGAATTCTACAGCCGGCCCACCACGGCCATAGACTTCTGGGACGATTATCCCGATATTTTAGCAGGCCGGGATCTGCAAAGCCGGGGCACGTGGCTGGGAATAAGCCGCAGGGGCAGGATTGCCGCGGTCACCAATTACCGGGATCCCTCATCAATGACCCCATGGGGCAAATCCAGGGGACAGCTTGTAAAAGACTTTCTTGCCGGAGACCAGGCCCCTGACAATTATCTGGCAGGCGTTAAACAGCAGCGGGACCAATACAGCGGATTTAATCTCATGACGGGCGATCCGGACCAGATCTGGTGGTATTCCAATAAAAGCAGCGCGATTGTAAGGCTTTCTCCGGGCATCCATGCAGTCAGCAATCATCTTTTAAACACGCCCTGGCCCAAGACAGAAACCCTTAAGCATAAATTGCTTACACTAATCGGTGGAAAAAACGTCATAGAACCATACGAAATTCTCGATCTGCTTTTTGATCCCGCACCCGCGCCTGATGACCGCCTTCCGGACACAGGTGTGAGCCTGGAATGGGAACGCGCCCTTTCCCCGATTTTCGTAACTAGCCCCGGCTACGGAACGCGCTGTTCTTCTGTTATTCTGGTGGATGCGAAAAAAAGGCTTAAGTTCTGCGAGCGTACGTTTATCACAGATCGAAACTGCCCAAAGCCCGGAGATACCCGCTGTTTTGAGCTTCAACTGCCATAATTTGCTGGCCCGTACCAAGCTCTATATTCCGCCACTGTTGATGGCACCTTAAAAAGTCCAATATCTGCGTTACGCGCGATTTCTGAAGAATTTCACGTACGGCTAAGTACGCTGCATTCTTAGAAATCGCACAAGCCTTGATCTTGAACTTTTTACGGCCCCATCTGAAATCAGATTTTTTACGAGTCTGTCACTGTTGAATTTCTGCAAAAAGCAAATCCGTAAGCTCTCTGGCTGATCGGCGGCACGGGAAAGTGAGTTTCCTCGCTCCAGGAGCATGCTGGAGCCTCAATTTCCGCTCGGAAACCCACTTTTCCGCACCGCCGTCAGGGTAACGAAGTGCGATTTCGTCAGAGAGCAAAAAAAGGATTTCATAGGAAACCCAGTACCTGAAAAAAAAGCAGCAGATCTATTTTATCCGCACCGGTATGCCCGCAACCATCCAGGCCACCAGACCGGCGCACTTTGCCACGTGCTGATTGGCAAAACCGGCCAGATCCCGAAACCGCCGTGCCATGGCATTTTCCGGCACAATTCCGGCTCCTACCTCATTGGACACGATAAAAACAGGGCACACGGCCGCATCCAGGCTCGAAAGAAATCCACGGACATGCTCCATTACAAGATCATCATCTTCATAGCTGGCCATCAGGTTGGAAATCCAGAGGGTCAGACAATCCACCAGAATCACGTCCGTGCCGTAACTGCTGCCGTATTTTCCAATTACCCCGGCAAGATCCAGGGGCTCTTCCACCGTGGTCCATTTGGGATCGCGCTCCTGCTGGTGGCGCCGGACGCGTGCCTGCATTTCCTCGTCAACGGGCATGCATGTTGCCACAAAAACATTATTCCCTCCGGTCCTGGATTCTGCCATTTCAAGAGCATGGCGGCTTTTGCCGCTTCTGCATCCCCCAAGAATCAAATGAATATTATTATCTTTCATATTATTGATGGTCCCGTAAAAAGTAGGTTTTCAATTCTCAATGCCGGTGCGTGCGCCAACACCCTTTTCAAAATAATGGTGCACGGACTTCATTTCAGTGATAAGATCTGCATTGGCAAGTACTCCCGGGGGCCCGCCCCTGCCGGTAAAGACAAGTTCAACCCCTTCGGGCTTTTTTGAAATCATGTCCAGCAGATTCTGCTCAGGGATAATCCCGATTGAACAGGCCACATTTGCCTCGTCGAGCACAATTATATCATATTCGCCAGATTCCATGGCCTGACGGGCTGCGGCAAGCCCCTGCCTGGCAGCTTCCAGATCCATGGGTTCAGGCTGCCCGCGCACAAAGCGCCCTGTTCCAAACTGCTCTATAGTAATCCGGTCCGATAGCCGCTGCAAGGCCCTGATTTCACTATATCTGTCATTTTTCATAAACTGGGCGATATAGACCCTCATTCCCGCGCCCGCCGCACGCACGGCCAGGCCCAGGGCGGCTGCTGTCTTGCCCTTGCCATCGCCGGTATAAACCTGGACATATCCTTTTTCCACAAGCATCTCCTTTTGCCGCCGTATTTCCACCCCATCCTGACCGAAAAGACCATATCCTGATTTTTTACCACATTTCCACCCGGGATAAAACCCCCATGTACACAAGGATATAATTGTGCATTGACAAAATATACCGATCGGTATAATAAAACCTTTAATGGAATCGTTCAGACACGTAAAATCCGACCGCACCAGGCGCCAAATCATTGAAAAAGCCGCGCCCCTGATCAATAAAAAGGGCGCTGCGGGCACCTCCATTGCCGAGCTGACCACTGCAACCGGCCTGACAAAAGGTGGCATCTACGGCAACTTTAAAAACAAAGACGAACTTGTGCTGGCGGTTTACGACTATCATGCAGACTCGCTTGGCCGGGTTTTTGACCGGGGAATGGCAAAGGCCGACACCCCGGGCCAAAAGCTGGCTGCATGCCCGGGGATCTTCCGAAAACTTTACCTGCGCACCCTGGCCTACGGAGGATGCCCCATACTAAACACGGCAACAGAAGCCGATGACACCCATCCGGCCCTTTGCCTCCGGGTTGCCCGAACCATTGATGAATTGAAAGAAAAGCTGGCTGCACTGATAAAAGAAAGCATAAAAACGGGAGAAATAAAACCTCAAACAGATCCAGAAAAAACCGCAGGCCTGATCCTTTCCCTGTTTGAAGGCGGGGGCATCCTTGCCCGTGTGACAAGGCAGGATGCGTATATGACTGATGCAATCGATCATATCAAGGCACTCATTTCAAGCCTTCTGGAACCCGTAAAGTGACATACTTTTTCCCTTGACTTCCAGCCCCGGGTTAAGGGATTTTTACAAGAGCATCAATCCATGATGCTCTCGTAAAAAGTCGCTTTTAGACGGCTTTATAAAAAGTTCAAGATCAAGGCTTGCGCGATTTTGAAGAATGCAGCGTACTTTAGCTGTACGTGAAATTCTGAAAAATCGCGCGCAACGCAGATATTGGACTTTTTACAAAGACGTCAATCCATAACCGACCAAAAAGGGGGAACTATGATACAGGATCCGCTGTTTAACCCGATTTCCATCAACCGCCTGCAACTTGAAAACCGAATCTACCTTCCGGCAATGCATCTTGGCATGGCTGACAAATTCGAGGTCACCGACCAGATCATAGCATTTTACAAAGAGCGGGCCAAAGGCGGAGTGGCAATGATCTGCGTGGGATATGCCACAGTCGACGAGCTTTCCGGAAACAGCCTAAACATTGGGGCCCACAAGGACGAATTCATACCCGGCCTTAAAAAACTTGCTGAAGCTATAAAGGAAAACGGCTCCAAAAGCGCAGTCCAGCTAAACCACGCAGGCCGTTACAACATGTCGTTTTTTCTGGACGGCAAGCAGCCGGTAGCCCCTTCTGCCGTTGCCTCCCGCATGACCCGGGAAACTCCGAGGGCCCTGGAGGTACCTGAAATAAAACAGGTGGTGGACAATTTCGCCCAGGCAGCAAGGCGGGTAAAAGAAGCCGGGTTTGACGCCGTGGAAGTGCTCCACGGAACGGGATACCTTATCAGCGAATTTCTCTCTCCTCTGACCAACAAACGCGAGGACGAATACGGCGGAAGCCTTGAAAACCGTATGCGCTTCGGCATGGAGGTGATGACAGAGATACGAGAAATTGTGGGCCCGGATTATCCCCTGATAGTGCGCATGAACGGAAATGACTTCATGCCCGAGGGCCAGGGAAGGGATGAACTGCGCGAATATGCTAAAGCACTGGTTTCCGAGGCCGGAGTGGATGCTTTGTGCATCAACGTAGGCTGGCATGAGGCGCGCGTGCCGCAGATCACCACAGCTGTGCCCAGGGGGGCTTTTGCCTATCTTTCCAGGGGAATCAAGGAAGCCGTGGATGTTCCCGTGATTGCAAGCCACAGGATCAATGACCCGGATACGGCCCGGGAAATGATAGCAGACGGAATGTGCGACATGGTGGCCATGGGCCGCAGCCTGATTGCCGACCCCTGCCTGCCTCAAAAAGCCAAACAGGGAAGGGAAAAAGAAATAGTTCATTGTGTGGCATGCGCCCAGGGCTGTTTTGACAACCTGTTTAACCTCAAGCACGTGGAATGCCTCTGCAACCCCCTTGCAGGTCATGAGCACACAACAGCGGCAAAGCCTGCTGCTTCTCCCAAAAAAGTTATGATAATAGGCGGGGGGGCCGCCGGTATGAATGCAGCCATTGCAGCAGCAGACAGAGGCCATAAGGTGTCCTTGTACGAAAAAAGCGGGCTGCTGGGAGGCCAGCTATATCTTGCGGCCGCACCTCCGGGGAGAAGGGAGTTTGGCCAGCTGGCAAAGGACCTGGAAGAACAGATCAGGTGCCGCGATATTGAAGTGCATTTAAGCACAACCGTTGATGCATCCTTAATTGACAGGCAGAACCCGGATCACGTTGTCCTTGCCACGGGCGCAGAGCCCATGACCCCACCCATACCCGGTGTGGAACTGGGCCATGTGGTGCAGGCCTGGGATGTTCTTGCAGCAAAAGTATATACCGGAAAACGCGTGGTGGTAGTCGGCGGCGGTGCCGTTGGAGTGGAAACAGCACTGCTTCTTGCGGAAAAGGGAACACTTGCCGGCGAAACATTGAAGTTTCTTCTCATTAATCGTGCAGAATCTTTTGAAACCCTCCATGAACTTTCCATCAGGGGCACCAAGGAAGTAACCCTGATTGAAATGCTTGATAAAATCGGCAAGGATTTCGGCAAAACCACCCGCTGGGGCATGCTTCAGGATGTTTCCCGGTTCGGCATAAACACTCTGACTGCCACCAGGGCCCTGGAAATAACAAAAACCGGTATAAAAATTGAGGAGCAGGCGGGTCAGACCCGTGAAATCCCGGCAGATACCATTGTATTATGCGTGGGGGCAAGACCCAGCAACTCTTTGGAATCCCTGCTCAAAGAAAAAGCAATTGCCCACAGCGTGGCCGGTGATGCCGAAAATATCGGCATGGCATTTGATGCGGTTCACAAGGGATACGCCGCGGGAAAGGCCATTGAATGATCCGGCAACACCTTAAATACGTCGATCAGTTTAGGTTGATATAAAGTTTTTCAAACCGGTCAATCAGATCACGCAGGTTTTTGACGTGAGCCGAATCCACGGTCTGCTTGCACTTCATGGCCTGGATCAGAATCTGGTGAAGGACTGAGATTTTTTCCGCGTATTTTCCGTCATCAGGCGAAATCCGCTGGGTCATGAAATACTGGGAAACTATGTGCTGAAGCTTGTCGGCATGGTCTTCCTTGTTGTTGACCCAGCGAACAAACTGGTTGTAATGCTGGGCATCTCCTTTTTCCAGGTGCTTGTGAATGGCGTGGATTTGATCCATGGACCGCTCTATGGTGGTGACATGCTCGCGCATCAGCTCAATGCGGGCCGGATCATCATAAATGCCGCAGGGAATCTCACAGTGGGCATAAGACAAAGACAGTGCGGCCAGCACAAAAACAATTAAACAAGAGCTGATCTTAAGGGATTTTTTCATTTTTTCCTCCTTGAATATTGGTGGAACCGTAAAAAGTCCAATATCTACGTTACGCGCGATTTTTCAGAATTTCACGTACGTCTAAGTACGCTGCATTCTTCAA
>JAABTZ010000106.1 GCA_011389605.1 Desulfobacteraceae bacterium | reverse complement strand
GCGCCTGGCAATCAGTTTGCCGAGAAACTTCATATGATTTAGCACAGCCTGCCGGTCACGTCCCGGATAATTACGAAATGTGATCAGCACGCCATTTAGAGCGGCAAAAATGGCGTGGGCCAACGCCCGGGTATCTTCAGGCGGGTTTTTGGCAGCCAAAATTGTCTCAAGCCGATCCAGTAACATCCGAGCCGCATTATTGAGATTTTCGAGCATGTCAGCAGAAAGATCCCCGTCAAGCATAAAATGGGTCATCATACGAAAATAATGATCATTTTCACTCAGAAAATCAATAAACTCCTCCACAACAGCTTCCAAAAGACCTGCGCCGGATTTTTCTGCCGAAATTGAATCGATTCTTGCCAGAATTTCATCAACACCGCGCAGAAAGGCCTCCATGAAAAGGGCCTGCTGGTCAGGGAAGTACCTGTAAATGGTGGCATGGGAGATTCCTGCCTCTGCTGCAATGTCGCGGATATTGACTTTGTTAAACGGCTTGAAGCCAAAAACCCTTTCCGCGGCATCAATTATGATGCTTCTTTTGGCTTTTACCTCCTGCTGCTTTAAATCCGCAAATGTTTGTTTTCCGGGAACTTCAAGTACGCGCCTCAGATTTATTCTCCTTTGTAAATGAGCTGAAACAATTTAATAAATAATAAAAACACATAAAAAGAAGGCCTAAATTGAGCGATTTTCAAAATATAAATTGATGTTATCCTTTAAAATTGATGCTTTCGTAAAAAGTCTGATCTCAGATGGGGCCGTAAAAAGTTCAAGATCAAGGCTTGCGCGATTTTGAAGAGGGAAGATTATGAAGATGCTTCCACTTCGGCAACAGCCAAGTCCTGGTATGCGTGAAACAATCGATGGCAGAACCCGTCCCACTTTCGCCAGAAATCAACAGATATGTCATCTGTTCCAAAGGGTTCTTTAACGGCTGCAAGCTCTTCTATCTCATCTGCCAGGAGTTTGATGACCCCGGATTTTCCGCCTTTGAGAATTCTTGCCACAAACTCTTCGGGCGGGTACCATGGTGCTGCCCGCTGAATATCCTTGTAAATCTGGGTCAGCAGTACATTTCGCGGCCCCTCCCAGAGTTCGTTGACTGCAGAATCCCTGTATATCCTGGGAAGGGATGAAAAATCCTCCATTACTCCATGGCCGCCGAAAATTGACATTGCCAGTCTTGTAATATCAACTGCGTCCCAGGAAGCCGTGATTTTCTGCAGCATGATCAGTTCCCGGATGTCAAAGCGGTGCCGCTTTTGGGCTTCTGATTCATCATTTCCCATCCCGCCTTTTAATCCACCTTCAAGGCCCAGAAAATCACGGTAGAGCCTGAAAGCGCCTGCAGTGGTCCTTTGGGCTGCTGTTTCCATCTCACGGATCTGGCCTGCCACCAGGGGAAACCGGCCGATGGGCATGCCAAAGGCTTCCCGGAACTCGCTGTATTTTTTGGCCTCGCGAGCTGCCCGGGTCATGCTGGCAGCCCCGGATATGCCCACAGTAAGCCGGGAATAGGTCAAGACCACCCCCACCACGTTGGCAACACCCCGGTCCAGGGGGCCCACGGGATAGGCCACTGCACCGTCAAAGCTCAGTTCGGCTGTGGTCAGCTCGCTTGTGCCCATTTTCCATTTTATACGGTCAATGCTATACCCGTTTCTAATTTCCTTTTCCTTGTTTCCCGGCAGCCAGGAAGGAGCAATAAACAGAGCCACTTTTTCGGAACCCTTTGGCCGGGCCGTTACGGCGGCATAGTCGGCATGGGTGGCCGAACAGAAAAACTTGGTGCCGTATAAGCGCCAGGTGCCGTTTTTTTCAACGGCTTCAAGCACGTTTGCAGGCACATCCGAGCCCCCGTGGATTTCTGACAGGTATTGGGCGCCGATTCCAAAATCACCGTCAATGCCTTCCCTGCAATGCTGAAGTATATCCTTTAGTTCCGGGGTATCGGCAAACTGCTCGACAATGGCCACCAGGCCCTCGGTGCAGGTCAGGGGGCAGGCAGTGCAGGCCTCGCTGTTTTGATAGATGACAAACATCTTGATCAGTTTTACCCATGGATCGGTTTTATTCGAAAAAAGAGCTTCCCCGAATATTTCCTTTTCCATGACCGTGGTTTCCATGGGGCGGACAATGCGGTCTATCCGATGGTTGTGTCCGTCATAGTGCATCATGTAGGGACGCTTTTCCGGAGAGGCAATGGCATCTGCCATGTCCCGCCAGCGATATGAAGCCTTTTGGGAAACTTCCCTGGCAGCCTTATCCGCCATCCCGAATTTATCGCCTGCATAGAATTTCAAAACATCCTGAATAAAAGAGTCGTCTCCGTAATAGTCAAGCTGTTTTCGCCACTCCAGAAATGCATCGAATTTGTAGGGATTAATTTCCCCTGGCGTGGTTGCCATATGATGATCTCCTTATATTGATAGTTAATAAAATAACCAATGGTTACTAAATAAGCTATCAGTTCTGATTTTTCTGTCAAGCAAAACCATCAATGCATTGACAACCTGCATTATGACCCGTTCAGGAGGTTGCTAAATCAGATTTTTCTGCATTGGATCTGCCGGAATGTATCGTGGAGGTTAATGGTTTGGTTTTTTCCCGGATCAGATTTATTTTTAAAAGTTATGAAATACAAGACATGCAAACGCTACGACCGATGCCTGGTCTTTTGTCAATCAGGTCAATTCAGATGATGCAGGAGGAGAAAATGAAGATGAAAGTAATGATTGTTTTGCTCGTGATATTGACAGGTGCTTCTTCGGCGGGCTTTTGTGAAATTCTGACCCGGACGGTTTCATACGAGCATGACGGGCAATCACTTGAAGGGTTCATGGCCTGGGATGATGAAGTGGAGGGCAGGCGGCCAGGCGTGCTGGTGGTCCACGAGTGGTGGGGATTAAATGATTATGCAAAAAAGCGCGCCAAAAAGATAGCTGCCCTGGGTTATAACGCTTTTGCCCTTGATATGTACGGCAGAGGCATGGTCACCCATCATCCGGATAAAGCATCAGAGTGGTCCAAGCGGGTGACCGGCAACATCGAGCTCTGGCAAAACCGCGCCATGACAGGTCTTGAAGTATTAAAACAGGATGCCCGAACTGATCCAGGCCGCTTGGCAGCTGTGGGCTACTGTTTTGGAGGCTCCACTGTGCAGCAGTTGGCCTATGCCGGGTCGGATTTGCTTGGTATTGTAAGCCTTCACGGCTCGCTGATTTCACCGCCGGAGTCGGTTTTCGACCATGTGGAAACAAAAATACTTATCTGCCATGGGGCGGCAGATCCATTGATCAAAAGGGAAACCATTCCCGGTTATGTGGCGGCCATGGAACAATCCGGAATTGACTGGCAGATTATTATGTATGGCGATGCCAAACACGCCTTTACCAATCCGGAAGCCGACAAGGCCGGCATGGATGCGGTTTCCTATAATGAATCCGCAGACAGGCGGTCCTGGCAGCACATGAAGGTGTTTTTAAACGAGCTGTTTTAACCCCTGTTTAAAAAAACGCTTTTACCTGGTTTTCCAGTTCGGCAAAGCGGGCTTTCATTTCCGCTATGATTGATTCCATGAGTTGTGCAGCCGGCGGAATGTCGTTGATAAGGCCTGCGACCTGGCCGCAGCAGATTTCCGCATCCCCGGCCCTGCCCAGGTGCTGGGACTGGTACTGGCCGTGTTCTTCCAGAAAGGCAATCAGCTCTTGGGTGGATGCGCCGGATTTTCTCATTTCCTGAAACTTTGCTGTAAAGGTATTTGAAAGATCCCGGGCGAGCATGAATTCCTTTGACACGGAAACAGTGCACACGTCTTTGGCTGCGGCAACTGCCTTTTTAACGTTTTGGTGGCTTTCGGACTCCTGGGTGGCCATAAAGCGCGAGCCCATGTAAATGCCGTCAGCACCAAGGGCCAGGGCGGCAATAACTCCCCTGGCATCTCCGATGCCGCCTCCGGTTACAACGGGAATGTCAACTGCATCTGCCACCATGGGAGTGAGAACAAAAGTTGTAAGTTCTGTAAATCCCTTGTGGCCGCCGGCTTCAAAGCCTTCGCATATGACCGCATCCACGCCTGCTTGCCGGGCTTTCTGGGCGTGCCGGGCCGTTGAAATGGCATGCAGCACCTTGATCCCGGCTT
>JAABTZ010000105.1 GCA_011389605.1 Desulfobacteraceae bacterium | reverse complement strand
TTTGAGGGTTTCTGTATAGGTATCAGGACGTCCCACGGAAACAATGGCGGCTGGAACTTTTTCTTCAACCAGCACGTCAACGACTTTTCTGGAATATTTAGTGTCCTCGCCGAATCCCACCACCACGTTAACTGCAAAGGGCTTGTCTGTGATAGCACGTACTTTATGAATCTGCTTGCGCACAAGTTCGCCGGTGGCCTCAACGTCGGGGTTGATTTTTTCAGCACCCGCATTGGGACCGATTGTTCCCATGCCTCCGGCCGCAGACACTGCCGCGGTAAGGGCCGCTCCGCTTACCCAGTTCATGGGGGCCTGGATTATGGGATAACGGATGCCAAGAAGACTGCAGATACGGTTTTGGGGCATGGCTCACCTCATGTGTTGGGTTTGTGGTTTGATTTAACAGGTTTTGCCAAACCAGGTCTGACAAATGACCGGTAAATGATTATTATAAACACATCACATCAGATCTGATGGTTTCGCAAAAAGTCGCTTTTAGGCGGCTTTGTAGAAAGTTTAAGATCAAGGCTTGCGCGATTTCGAAGAATGCAGCGTACTTTTAGCCGTACGTGAAATTCCGAGGGATGAAGCGCAACGCAGATATTGGACTTTTTACGAAGCCGTCAAATCTAAATATTACACAATAACAGCGGGGCACAAAATGAAAAACACCGGTAACATAAAAAAATCAGGCAGGACGGCTGCTTTTCACCGGCAAAAAAGATGTCTGTTTATTGCTGCGATTATAGTGCTGTTTTTATGCAGCATGGCACAGGCGCAAGACGATCAGCAGCCTGACAACCAGACAGATCAAAAAGCATCCGTTGCCCTGCTGCCGTTGATCAAGGGGCAGAATCCCGAAGACCGGGGTGAGACCCTGACCTGCCCCATGGGCCGGTTCTGTTATGAGGAAGCCGGGTTAAAACATGATGCAGACAGAATCTTAACTCAAATGATTCAGGAAAAGTTGCTCCAGCGTTATGAGTCCAGGGCCGTTCCCATGGAAGTGGTGGAAAAAGTCTATAATGGGATAAGGCCTGGCTTTGATGAAAAAACCCCGCTTGAAATCGTACTTGAGGCGGGTGCTGATTTAAACGTGGACTACATGCTGGTGGGAAATGTCTGGCGCTACCAGGAGCGCATCGGTGGTGATTACGGTGTGGATCAGCCAGCATCTGTTGCTTTTACACTCTATCTTGTCAGCGTTGAAGATAAAGAGGCTGTCTGGAGCCGGACATTTGCCGAAACCCAGAAGTCATTATCCGAAAACCTGCTCAAGGCCGGCGATTTTTTCAGGCGCGGGGCCAGGTGGCTAACTGCCCGGGAACTTGCCAAAGACGGCTTAGATGAGCTGATGAAAACCTTTCCTGTTCAGTAGAAAGGCATTTCGTTAGATTCCGGGGGATGAAGCGCAGCGCAGATATTGAACTTTTTACGGTTCCATCAACTTTGATTTATTTTTTACGGACCATAGGCGGAAGTTGTTTTCATCAAGCTCCCGTTCGATTCGGTTGATAAAGTCGTCTGCATTGTCCGGAGGCTTTGTTGCAACACTTACCCCGAGAAACAAAATCAGGGTCAGCCCCCCGCCCCAGACACACGGCCACCATCCCATGGGATAGATTTTTGCCAAATACATAACAGCTGTTACCACCCCGCCGATTAGCATGGAGACAAGAGCACCGGCAGCCGTGGCCCGGCGCCAGAAAAAAACACCCACGATTGCCGGTGCCATTACCAGCAGTCCGCCAGAAGCCATGCTGGAGATAACAGTAATTAAGCCGGGCCTCAGCCATGCAAACACGATGCAGGCCCCCAGCAGTGCAACTATTGACACCTGGCCCAGAAATCTCTCGGCTGATTCGGAAATATCAGGCCGTACCTGCTTTGCAATGTCTCTTGCAAACATGGAGCCCAGCGTCAGTGCAATTGAGCCAAGAGTTGATGTTGCTGCTGCAAAAATTCCCACAAAAATAATAAGACCCATGGCTGTGGGCACTTTTGAAAGCATCCGCGGCATGGCCGTATCCGGATTTTCCAGGCCTGGCATGATCATGGCGGCTTCCAGGCCGAACAACGTGCTGATAATGGTGTAGATAAACCCGAACAGCGCAAAATAAATAATCATCCGCCTTAAGCTGACAACCGAATCGGGCACATACATACGCTGGGAAACCTGGGGATTGGTCAGGGCGAAAAAGGCCCAGGGCAGGGTGAGTCCAATAAAAAATGCAGGCTCCCATGTAAAACTAACCAGATCCGGGATATCTCTTGCAGCAGCCTTTGCAAACCCGGCAGGTGATCCGAAAAAATGAAACATTGTGTAGGCAAGGGCTCCAAGTGATGTGACCATCATTGTGACAGCCTGGAAAGCATCGGTCCAGGCAACCGAGCGCATTCCGGCCCAAAAGGCGGTAAACCCCGACAGGGCAACCATGAGCAGAACACCTGTCATAAACGTTACTTCCCCTCCGGTGATTCCGCTTACCAGAAATCCCATTCCCATTAATTGAACGGACGCATAGGGAATCAGCATGAAAAAGGAAATAACCGCAGCAACCACGCCCACCCATTTATTCCGGTAACGGTTGGCAAGCAATTCCGGGGGAGTGATGTGATCATACCAGTTGCCCACCAGCCAGAATCTAGGTCCAAATGTGACAAGCAGCAGCACCGTGAAAATAAGATAGGTCATCTCAAAGCCCAGGGCTCCCACCCCGGTTTTATAGGTAAGGCCCACCAGGCCCACGAGCATGAATGCGCTGTAGGTGGTTGCAGCATAGGTCATACCGGATACAAAGCCGCGCAGGCGCCTTCCGCCGATAAAAAATTCACTGGCTCCTGCCATCAGGTTTTTGCGGGCAGCAGCAGCAATTAAAACTGCGATGGCCGACCAGAAAATCATGGCCATCCACACAAGCATTGAGCTCAATTCAATCTCCCCCACTTGCGGGTTGCTGCAATGGCAAACAGTATCACTGCCAGGGCAAGGGCGCACCAGAAAAGAAAAGATGCCCAGAGACTTGGAATGCTGCCTATCCACAGGTAAGGCACAAGCACGTCAATGGCAGTAATAATTACAAGAAGGATTGAAAAATGTGTTCCTTTCATGAAGATGGCATCCCTTATACGAAATTTATTAAAATATCTTAAGAGTTTTAAGTGTTAAGCAAAGATATAAAAATCAAGAAGTTAAGGCAGCTTGCACCCTAAAAGCACTGAAGTTAAAGAATATTCAATAAAGACAAGCTGTTGTAAAAGAACTTTTGGCTGCCAAGTAAACTGTAAGGCGTCAGTTATTTACAAAATCATTTTAGAAATTACCTCGTTCATGATTTCATGGGTACCGCCTCCGATGGAGTAAATCCTGTTGTCGCGGTACAGGCGTTCCACCAGGTGCCCCCTGATAAAGCCGTAGCCGCCGAAAATCTGGGTGGCATCAAAGGTGACCTTGTTTGCTACCTGGCATGCAAAATTCTTGGCCATGGAAACTTCAGCCACCTTGTATTGGCCCGCATTTACCATGGACGCAACCCGGTAGGTAAACTCGCGACTGGCCTCCACCTGGGTTGCCATTTCCGCAATCTTGTGGCGGGTTACCTGAAAACCTGCAAGGGCCTTTCCAAAGGCTTTGCGCTCTTTTGCATACTTGATGGCTTCTTCCAGGCACATCGTTGATATCATGTTGGATTGCACTGCCATGGCCAGACGCTCGGACTGAAAATTTTCCATCTGATAGTAAAATCCCTTGTTTTCCTCCCCGATGAGGTTTGCAACAGGAACCCTGCAGTCATCAAAAAAAATCTGCCCTGTATCCGAAGTCCACCAGCCCATTTTTTTCAATTTTCCGGAAACAGAATAACCCTGTGTGCCGGAATTTATTACCAGCAGGCTTATGCCGTGAGCCCCTTCTTTTCCCGTGCGCACGGCGCAGGTTATCTGGTCGGCATTGACCCCGGAGGTGATAAAAGTCTTGGATCCGTTTACAATATAGAAATCCCCGTCGCGAACGGCAGTGGTCTGGAGATTGGCCACGTCTGATCCACCGTCCGGCTCTGTGACCGCAAGGGCAGCCACCCGATCACCTGCAACTACTGGTTTCACAAATTTTTCCTTCTGCTCCGGGGTGCCATACTTGATCAGCGGCGGCAGGGCAATGCCGTGGGAATAAAGACTTGCCACCAGGCCGGGGGAACCGCCGCGCATAAATTCCTCGTTTACAACGATTTCCTCAAAAATATCACCACCGCTTCCCCCGACTTCCTCAGGGTAAGACACGCTGCTGTAGCCCAGTTCTCCAACTTTTTTGTACAACTGACGGGGAAAACCGCCTTCTTCCTCCCAGTCATCGACAAATGGCGCTATTTCCCTTCGGACAAATTCCCGCACAGCCTTTCTCAGCATCTCGTGCTTTCTGGTAAAATACTGCTGAAAAAAACGGGTGTCTGTGGCATTTTCCATTTTTTCTTCCTTTTTAGCTCCGATCAACTTAGACGGCTTCATAAAAAGTCCAATATCTGCGTTACGCGCGATTCCTCAGAATTTCACGTACGGCTAAGTACGCTGCATTCTTCGGCAATCGCGCAAGCCTTGATCTTGAACTTTTTACAAAGCC
>JAABTZ010000104.1 GCA_011389605.1 Desulfobacteraceae bacterium | reverse complement strand
TATTCCCTCTGGCAGTCCCAGGCAGCAAGAATTGAGGCCATGGGCTTTGACATGAAACAGATTGTTTCCCAGTCTTTGATTACCCCAAGCTGCGGCACCGGCTCCCTTTCTTTGGAGCTTGCCAAGAAG
Source organism: Desulfobacteraceae bacterium (assembly GCA_011389605.1). GTDB lineage: Bacteria > Desulfobacterota > Desulfobacteria > Desulfobacterales > Desulfosalsimonadaceae > Desulfosalsimonas. The sequence continues at coordinate 8,663 of JAABTZ010000104.1, read as the reverse complement.
GTGATTGATATGAACCGCCGGGTATCGGAACTTATACGGGGCAAAAGACAGAGTTAAGTTTTAAGTGATTAAGTGTTAAGTAAAATCAAAAAGTTATTTTTTTATTATTTGGCGGTTATAGCAGATTTATGATTTTTTACGAGCGCATCACGGTTTGATTTTATAAAAAACTGAATGTGACCTGGAATAAATATTTTTCAGGCATATCAAAACAATCAGGATCAGATTTATTATGACAAAAGAAATACAGAAACAGGAAGCTTTTACCGGTGCAAAACGCTATGTCCTGGACCCGGAGCTGGCCGGGATAGTAAATATTTCCATGTCCCTTGAAATGCCGCTTCTTTTAAAAGGAGAGCCGGGCACTGGAAAGACCATGCTGGCCCACTCCATTGCAGAGACCCTTCACATGCCGCTGATTGTTTTAAATGTCAAATCCAACATGAAGCTCATCGACGCCCTTTACCAGTATGATACCCTTACCCGCTTAAATGACAGCCGGTTCGGGGACTCCACCAGGGATGTGAGCAGAATCGAGGACTACATAAAGATGGGCAAAATCGGCCAGGCCTTCAGGGCAGAGGAGCGCACTGTTTTGCTCATTGACGAAATTGACAAGGCGGACACCGATTTTCAGGATGACATGCTCGATGTGCTCGACCAGATGGAATTTGATATAATAGAAATCGATAAGACCATAAAGACAAGGCACCGTCCGGTAATCATAATTACGTCCAATGCAAAAAAAGATCTTTCAGATCCGTTTCTGGGCAGGTGCAATTTTCATCACATCGCCTTTCCTGATCCAAAGATGATGCGCAGGATTATAGGCGTGCATTTTCCGGAAATCGATACGGATTTGATGAACCATGCCATTGACACTTTCTATCAGATGCGGGAAATTGACATGGTGGAAAAAAAGCCCGCCACCCGGGAGTTGATAAACTGGATACGGGCCTTGTCCGCGGATCCTGATTTCAAGCCAAAGCAGCTGGCCAAAGGCGAGGTTCCCTATCTGGGGGTGCTGTTTAAAAAAAGCCAGGATTATGTCTATGCCTCAGGCCAATCCCAGCGAAAAAGACGTTTCTAGGGGCATTTGACAATGTTTGTTGAATTTTTTTACAAGCTCAAGGACGCGGGCGTGCCTGTTACACCCACGGCTTTTCTTACCCTGCAAAAAGCTCTGGGCAAAGGCCTGATACTTTCCCTTGCGGATTTTTACACCGCCTCCAGGGCCATTCTGGTTAAAAGCGAGAGGTATTTTGACCTGTTTGACCAGATTTTCGCCCATTATTTTGAAGGGGCGGAACTGCCGGACATCGAAGGCTTTGAGATAGATGAGATTGCAAGGGCTCTTCTGGATCAGTGGCTGACAGATCCCCAGGCCGTGGCCGACGCCCTTGGCGTAGATGCCGGGGAGCTAAAGAACCTTTCTCCTGATGAGCTCATAGAATATTTCAAGGAGCGGTTAAAGGAGCAGACCGAAAGGCATGACGGTGGCAACAAGTGGATCGGCACGGGAGGCACCTCGCCGGTGGGCCATTCCGGATATCACCCCGGCGGTCTGCGCGTTGGAGGAGAATCGCGAAATAAATCAGCCTTAAAGGTTGCCAATGAGCGTCGCTACAAGGATTATTCCCGCATGGGTCCCCTGACCCAGTCTCACATGGGCGAGGCCTTAAAGCGACTGCGCAATCTTGTGCCCGCCGGTCCCAAAGACGAGCTCAATGTCCGGGAAAGCATCTACCATACCATGAAAAACGCCGGGGAAATTCAGATCGTATTTGACCGGCGCTTAAAGGACCGGCTCAAGGTGATTCTGGCCATTGACAACGGCGGCTATTCAATGGATCCTTACGTGCCGGTTGTCAGGACCCTGTTTAATTACGCCCGTTCCCAGTTCAAGGAACTGAAAACCTATTTTTTCCATAACACCATCTATGACACCCTGTGGGAAGATCCTGCCCGGTATCGCAAGCCCAGGGCCGTGGCCGAGTTTGCGCGAAATGATCCCGACACACGTCTGGTTCTTGTAGGCGATGCCAGCATGGCTCCTTATGAGTTAATGGCCAGGGACGGCTCAATATACGTTCATGAGCGCAGCGGAAAAGCCAGCATCGAGCAGCTGCAGTTTCTGGCGGAAACCTTTCCGCACAATGCCTGGCTAAACCCGGTGCCTGCTCGCATGTGGCCCTATACCCGGACTATTACTGCTATCAGCCAGGTTTTCCCAATGTTTGAGCTCAGTATTGACGGGCTTGAACAGGCTGTCAGCCAGCTTATGGCAGCCTAGAGATTTTTTTAATGTACAGGAGGATTTTACGATTATGCATCCCGCAGATACCACGGAAAAATATACCAAAATAATTTTTTGTATGCTCACAGCATTTGTTCTGGTTGCAGCAACAGTCTGCCCGGCGGAGGCAGCTTCCCGTCTGGCTGTTTCCGCAGAGGTTGCAAATACACGCTCCGGGCCGGGAACGGATCATGAGCAGCTCTGGCAAATGGAGCTTTATACCCCCGTAAAAGTGCTTGATTCCCAGGACAGCTGGTATTTTTTCGAGGATTTTGAAGGCACCCGGGGCTGGATTTACAAGGATCTGGTCTCGGAAATCGATACTGTAATCACGAAAAAGGGCCTGATCAATGTGAGAACCGGCCCGGGCACCAATCATGACGTGGCTTTCCAGGCTGAAAAGGGAGTACCATTCAGGGTCCTGGAAAGAAAAGGTGACTGGCTGCATATTCAGCATGCCGACGGGGAAAAAGGTTGGATTTACAGCGCCCTTGTGTGGTAGCTTTCATAAGGATTAAGAAAGGATTTTAGCATGGCCATTAAAATAGATGAGGGCCGCACGGCAATAGTTTGCGTGGGTTCGGCCCTTGTGGATATGCTGGCAGGCGAGGACGACGGTTTTCTTGAAGCTGTTGGCGCGGCCAAGGGCGGTATGACCCTTGTGGACGAAGCTTTTATTGATGGCCTTGTATCCAGGGCCTCTAATCCGCCCACCGTGGTTTCCGGAGGTTCGGCGTGCAATACCGCCGTTGGCGTGGGCTGCCTGGGCGGGGCTGCCAGGTTTGTGGGAAAACGCGGGGAGGACAAGCTAGGCGATGTGCTTGAAACCGATCTTGTAAGCCAGGGCGTGGAGCCGTACCTTTTTAAGAGCCCGTCTCCCACCGGCAGGGTATTGTCGGTTATAACCCCGGATGCCCAGCGCACAATGTTTACCTTTCTGGGTGCCGCTGCTGAAATGGAGCCAGGCGAGATTACCGGAAAATGCTTTGCAGCAGCCGCCATCGTGCACGTGGAAGGCTACCTGCTTTTTAACCCGGAGCTGATGATGGCGGTATTAAAGGCCGCCAAAGCCTCCGGGGCCCGTATCAGCCTGGATCTGGCCAGTTTCAACGTTGTGGAGGACTCAAGGGATCTGTTAAACCAAATTGTCTCCGATTATATTGATATTCTTATTGCCAATGAGGATGAAGCTTTTGCCTACACAGGCATTAAAGATGAAGAAAGCTCTCTTGAAAACCTGGGCGCAGAAGTTGAAATAGCGGTTTTGAAAACCGGGGCCCGGGGGAGCATGATTTTATCCCACGGAGAAGTAACAAGGATTTCAGCCCTGGGCGACGGCTGCGCCGTGGATACGACAGGTGCAGGGGACCTTTGGGCCGCAGGGTTTCTTTTCGGCCTTGTAAACGGTTATTCTTTTGAAACAAGCGGTGCTTTGGGCTCAGCCTGCGGATATGAAGTCTGCCAGCTTGTGGGCGCCAAAGTCGAAGAAGCTGGCTGGCAGCGCATCAAGAAGCTGCTGGACCAAAAGGCATAAATTTTTCCCGGAGTAAAGACTAACATGGCGGAACAAAACCCCAGGCCGGCCGGTGCCGAGCCTTCAGAGCTGCCCGATGACCCGATACAGAAATATCTTAAAAAGGTAGTCACCCTTGCGTTAACCTATCAAAAGCAGCTGATAGTATCTGGGGCTGCTCTTTGCTGCCTTGTGCTGGTGATCGCCGGGGTATTTTATTTCCTTAACCGGGCTGAAAACAATGCCTCAGCCAGGCTGCTGGAAATAAATCAGCAGGCAGGTTTAATTGATTCCGATGCAGGCCCGGGGGCCTATGATGGAATTAAGGAAAAATTTGCCTCCCTTGTGGAAGATTACAGCTATACTGATACCGGCAAAGTAGCCCTGATGCAGTACGCCTCCCTTTGTCTGGAATCCGGTGACCCGGACAAGGCTTTGTCTGTTTATGAAACCGCGTGGAAAAAACTTAAAAGCAATGATGAGTTTAATTTTCTGATTTTAAACGGAATGGCCCATGCCCATGCAGCCAAAGGCGAAAATGAGCAGGCGGTTTCCTATTTTCAGAAGGTGGTGGACAATAAAAGCACGGTTATAGACGATATGGCTTTATTTAACCTGGGGCTGCTGCATGAAGAACTGGGAGATTCGGAAAAAAGCCGGCAGGCCTTTGAGAAAATCGTTTCAGATCATGCCGATTCCATCTATGCGGATGCGGCCCGGGCAAGGATTTCCGGATAGGCAGGGTAGTATCGGTGCCGGATATTTTCAACCTTTTTCGGAAAATGCCGTTTGATGACCCACCAGGCCCCGCCGGAAACACAGACCTTTTCCGGCCAGATCGAGCGTGTTACCTACACCAACCCGGAAAACGGCTATACTGTGGCCCGTATGAAAATCCGCGGCCTGCGGGAGCCTGTAACCGTTGTGGGCCGGTTTACCGAGCCCGCCCCGGGCGAGGTCATGGAGGTTACCGGCACCTGGAAAATCCATCCCTCCTACGGCCGGCAGTTTGAAGTCAGCTCCTATCGCAGCATTGCTCCTACAACGGTAAACGGCATAAGAAAATATCTCGGCTCGGGCATGATTAAGGGCATCGGCCCTGTCATGGCTGAGCGTATAGTGGATAGGTTCGGCAAGTCATCACTGGATGTCATTGAAAACCACCCGGATAAGCTATCTGAGGTCGAGGGCATCGGCAAAAAGCGCATCAGGATGATTTGCTCTGCCTGGGCCGAGCAAAAAGAAATCCGCAATGTAATGGTTTTCCTCCAGTCCCACGAGGTGGGCCCCGCATATGCAGTGCGTATTTTCAGGCAGTACGGCCAGGATGCCATAGAAGTTGTAATGCAAAATCCCTTTCAGCTTGCCACAGATATTTCCGGCATCGGGTTTCTCACAGCAGATAAAATCGCGGCAAACCTGGGCTTTGAAAAAAATCATCCCCTGCGAATCAGGGCCGGGATTTTGTATGTGCTCTACCAGCTTGCAGACGACGGCCATGTATATTATCCTAATGATTTACTGGTGAAAAAATGCCAGGAGATTCTGGAAGCCGTCCCTGCGATCATCTCCCGGGCCATTGAAGATGCATCCAAAGATCAGGAAGTTGTTGTCGAAGACCCGGATCCCGCAGAGACGTGCCAGGACGGCAGGGCAGTTTACCTGAAAAGGTTTTTCATATGTGAAACCGGCATTGCAAGGCAGCTGGCCGGTCTTCTTCGGGCTCCGGGCTCGGTTCGCGCTATTGATTCCCAAAAGGCGCTTAAATGGGTCCAGGCACGGCTTGATTTTACCCTGGCGGATATGCAGCGCCAGGCTGTCAAATGTGTTTTAAAAAATAAGATCATGGTACTCACCGGCGGGCCGGGTACGGGTAAAACAACCATTATGCGTGCAATGATAGAGATTTTCAGCCAGGTTTCAGCCCGGATTCTGCTGGCTGCCCCCACGGGGCGTGCGGCCAGGAAAATGAGTGAGGCCACAGGCCTGCCGTCCGGCACCATTCACCGCATGCTTTCCTTTAACTACCAGGCCGGGGGTTTTCAGAAAAACCAGGATAATCCTTTAAAGTGCGATCTGCTGATAGTCGACGAGGCATCCATGATAGATACGGTGCTTATGTATCATCTGCTAAAGGCAGTGCCACCGGCGGCCACCCTGGTGCTGGTGGGCGATGTTCACCAGCTGCCCTCGGTTGGTGCCGGAAGCGTGCTGGCCGATGTCATCGCCTCCGGGGCCCTGCCCGTTGTGCGTCTTACTGAAATCTTCCGCCAGGCGAGCAAAAGCCGCATCATTGTCAATGCCCACCAGATAAACAGCGGCTTTATGCCAAAGCTGGATAACCATGACGGACAAAGCGATTTTTATTTCATCGAGCAGCCTGATGCCGAAAAAGCGGTTGACACAATAGTGGAACTGGTGTCAAAACGCATTCCGCGACGCTTTGAATTAGATCCGGTAAGCGGCATCCAGGTGCTTTCTCCAATGCACCGGGGTGCTGCCGGCACGTTTAATTTAAACCGGGTCCTGCAGGAAGCATTAAATCCGGGCCAGCCGCAGATCAGTGCCGGGGGCATTGTTTTTCGTCTTTACGACAAGGTCATGCAGACCCGGAACAATTATGAAAAACAGGTGTTTAACGGTGACATGGGGAGGATTTCCGGCATTAACGAGCAAAGCCGGCAGGTGAGCATTGATTTTGATGACAGGCAGGTTTCCTATGAATTTGCCGAGCTCGACGAGGTGGTGCCTGCATACGCTGTTTCCGTGCACAAGGCCCAGGGTTCCGAGTTCCCGGCTGTGGTAATGCCCCTTTTGACTCAGCATTACATGATGCTGCAGCGAAACCTTTTATATACCGCGGTTACCAGGGGCAAAAGACTCGTGGTGATTGTGGGAGCAAAAAAAGCAATGGCCATTTCAGTTAAAAACAACACCCCGGCCGGTCGCCATACCAGGCTTGCCGGGCGGCTTGCTGCCGCCTGCGGGAAATTTAACGGCGCAAACGAAAAATAAGGAGCAGCTGAGGTGAAAATCATTATCGTTGGTGCCGGCGAGGTTGGCTATCATATAGCAAGCAGAATGGCCTTTGAAAACAAGGAAGTCGTGGTCATTGACCAGGATGCCGATGCCATCAGGCGTCTTTCCGACAGCCTGGATGTGGAGGCCCTGAACGGCTCGGGCAGCAGTCCCCGGATTCTTGAGGCCGCCGGGTTAAAAGAAGCCGAAATTATGCTGGCCGTCACAAACAGCGATGAAACCAACCTTGTGGCCTGTATGATGGCAGATGTGATTTCCCCAACAACAAAGAAGCTTGCCCGAATCCGGGAAGGAGATTTTGACGCATATCATAAGATCTTCCATGACCAGGCCCCGCACATAGACACTGTGATTAATCCGGAAACCGAGGTTGTAAAAAGCATAGAGCAGTTTTTGCGTATTCCCGGGGCAGTGGATGTTAGCGATTTTGCTGACGGCATGCTCAAGTTTGTTGGCTTATACATGGATTCCGGAAGCCGCCTTGCAGGCATGAGGCTAAAGGATATCCCTGAAAAAATAGGGCAGAAAATCCTGGTGGCAGCCGTGGTTCGGGATGAGGAACTGATTGTCCCTGGCGGTGATGCCGCCCTTGCTGCAGGCGATCTTGTATATTTTATCAGCGAGGAAAAGGGGCTTGCCTCTATTATCAAAGCTTTTGACAAGCACACGCGACCTGTAAAGCGCACCCTTATTGTTGGGGGGGGGCGCATCGGCACAAGGCTGGCATGGTCTCTGGAGCAGACCGGCATGCAGATTAAAATTATAGAGCGATCAGCTTCACGCTGCAGCCAGCTGGCAGCGGAAATGAAAAAAGCAATAGTTATCCATGGCGACGGCTCTGATCAGAGGCTGCTTGTGGAGGAAAACATCAGGGAAATGGATGCGGTAGTGACCCTGACAAACGACGAGGAAACCAATATTCTGGTATCCCTGCTGGCAAAAAGGATGGGTGCGGGCAAGACCATTACCAAGCTAAACAAATTCAGCTATTTTCCCCTTATGCCGGCCATCGGCATAGAGCAGGTGGTCAGCCCGAGGCTTTCTGCAATAAATACCATTTTACAGCATATCAGAAAGGGCAAGGTTTTGTCCGTGCGCACTCTTACCGATGAGCAGGCAGAGGTGCTTGAAGCAGAAGCCCTGGAAACTTCAGATATAGTGGGAAAACCCCTGCGCCAAACCTCTTTTCCCAAAGGATCACTGGTTATCGGTATTATCCACAACGGTCAGGTCATCGTCCCTTCCGGCGAAAGCGTAATCAACCCCGGTGACCGGGTTATTATTTTTGCCAAACGCCAGGTAATATCCAGAATTGAGAAAATTCTGACAGTGAAGCTGGAGTTTTTCTAAATGCGCTGGGCCTTTGTGATTCAGCATGCCGGGATTCTGATTTTTTTTCTGGGCCTGACCATGATTCTTCCGGCAGGTGTGAGTGCGTTTTATAATGACGGAAGCCTGTATGCCCTTGGCCTGTCAGCCGGTATTTCGGGTCTGGCCGGTATGGCACTGTTTTTTTTGTTCCGCCAGCCCAAAACCGAATATGTAAGCCAGCGTGAAGGCATGGCCATTGTGGCCATCGGCTGGACGGCCATCGGGTTTTTCGGGGCTCTGCCCTTTTATTTCAGCGGTTTTTTTCCGGTGTTTGCAGATGCATTCTTCGAGTCTGTCTCCGGGTTTACCACCACAGGGGCTTCGGTGCTCACTGACATAGAGGCCGTGCCCAGGGGGCTTTTGTTCTGGAGAAGTTTTATCCAATGGCTCGGGGGCATGGGCATTATCGTGCTTACCATAGCGATTCTGCCGTTTCTGGGCGTG
>JAABTZ010000103.1 GCA_011389605.1 Desulfobacteraceae bacterium | reverse complement strand
CTTGATCTGTGATCATCACAGATCAAGCTGTGACCCCCTCGGACAAAAAAATGGCTTCTGCGCTTAAAAAACTGATGCTGACAGCAGTTTTGCTGCTGATCGTGGCTGTGGCAGCAGGCTATGGCTATTGCTGGTATCTGTCTGCAAAGATTGAAGAGCGGTTTTCCGGCCGGAAATGGGCCATTGCCTCAACAATTTATTCAGATACCACAATGCTTTTTCCGGGCATGCAGGTAGATATTACAGCCCTTGAGAAAAAACTGCGGAATCTGGGCTATCAGGTAAAAACGGCTGCACCGGAGAAAAAAGGCCAGTACCGGATGACCGGCTCCGGGCTGGAGATTTATTTCAAGGATTTACATGTTCCGGATAACAGCCGGCCGGGTTTTTCTGCGGTACTTGATATCAGCAATGGCAGGATCGGGGAAATAAGGCAAACAGACACCGGCGATAACCTGCCCATAGTGGAGTTTGGCCCTGAGGTCTTAATGGAGTTTTTCGGCAAACACCGTGAGCTGCGCCGCGTGGTTTCCATTGAAAATATTCCGGGCTGTCTTCCCAATGCTGTGGTTGCAGCCGAAGACAACCGGTTTTATACCCATTACGGCATTGATCCTGTAAGCATCCTGCGGGCCATGTATATCAATGTCCGGCATTTTTCCATCCGACAGGGCGGTTCCACTTTGACCCAGCAGCTGGCCAAAAATTATTTTCTCACTCCCGAGCGCACATTTAAGCGAAAGTTTCATGAGCTTTTCATCACCCTGGCCCTGGAAGCCAACTATACCAAAGATGAAATCCTTGAAATCTATTTAAATGAAATCTATCTGGGCCAGAAAGGATCGGCTTCGGTAAACGGGGTGGGAGAAGCGGCCTATTTTTATTTCGGCAAAAACGTAAAAGACCTGACCCTTGCCGAGTGCGCCCTGATTGCAGGGATTATAAAAAGCCCGAACCGGCTTTCACCCTATGGTCATGCCGATGAATGCAGAAACCGGCGCAACCAGGTTCTGGAAGCCATGCATGACCTGGGCTTTATCACTGAAGGGCAGGTGAAAAAAGCCCTGCAGGAGCCCATCGAAACCGCAGGATTTGAAAAATATATGCGCAGAGCCCCGTATTTTATAGATTATGTATCTGCACAGCTCGGCGAGCTTTATACCACAGACATTCTTTCCAGCATGGGCTTTTCCATCCACACCACCCTGGATACCTGGGTCCAGGAGGCGGCGGAAAAAGCATTGGAAAAGGGACTGGCCAGGCTGGAAAAATCCATTCCCGCACTTATGAGGCCAGAGCCGCAAGAAAGGCTCCAGGGTGCCGTGGTGGTGCTCCAGCCCCGCACAGGAAATGTTTTGGCCATGGTTGGGGGACGAAACTATGCACAAACCCAGTTTAACCGTGTCACCCGGGCACGCCGCCAGCCAGGAAGCTGCTTTAAGCCCATTGCCGTATCTGCCTTGCTGGATCAGTTCAAGCCATCTGACCTGCTGTCCAATGAGAAGACCACCTACATGATTGACGGCAGGCCCTGGACCCCGGAGAATTTCGGAGATATTTCCGGTCGCCGGATTTCTGTGCAGGATATGCTAAAATTTTCCTGCAACCGGGCAGCCGTGGACATGGTGGTTAGCGGGGGTCCGGAAAAAGTGGCAGCCCAGGCCGAAAAAATGAATTTTTCAGGACCAATGAAGCCTTATCCGTCTATTGCCCTGGGTGCCTTTGAGGTCACTCCCCTGGAGCTTGCCAGGGCCTATTGCGCGTTTGCCGCAGATGGAGTTGTGCCCTTTGTTCTTTCGGTAAAAGATGTTGCTGATGAAAAGGGCAATATTCTGGTCAGGCGGCATGTGGATATAAATCCGGTGATGTCTCCGGCAGAAGCCTTTGTTATGACCTCCATGCTAAGATCCGTTGTCACAGAGGGCACAGCAAATGCTCTTGGCAAGATGGGGTTGAATTTTGCCCTTGCAGGCAAGACAGGGACAAGCAATGATTACCGCGATACCTGGTTTGTGGGCTATACGCCGGATTTTCTTGCCCTTGTCTGGGTGGGCTTTGACAACGGGGATTCTGTGATGACAACCGGTGCTGGGGCTGCACTGCCCATTTTTGCAGATCTTGTTAAGCAAATGCCCGGCTATGTTTCAGACAGGTGGTTTACAATGCCGCCGGGTGTGGTAAAAAAGAAGGTGTGCAGACAGACAGGGCAGCTGGCAGATTCCAGGCAGTGCCCGGAAACATACGGGCAGTATTTTCTTGAGACCAACCAGCCGGATAAAAAGTGCCAGGTTCACAAAGCCGATAATGTATTTAAAAGGACCCTTGATGGAATTTCAGATATTTTCAGGTAATTTTCTTGCAAGACTTGCCGTATGGAGCTTTATTGCAGCTGTGACCATTATGTTTTCCGGCTGCGCCGGAATGCAGCCCGTGCCTGACAGATCTCCGCAGTCCCGCGGGCCGGCACCTGAATCCACAGAGATTCCGGAAGATTCAGGGCAGAAAGAAGATTACCGTGTGGCAGCATCCCGCAGCCTGACCCGGGACGGGTGCCGGCTGGTTGAACAAAAAAATTATGACAGGGCCATACGCGTTCTTGAGCGGGCAGTGGGCATCTATCCGGGCGACGGCAGGGGATATTTCTGCCTTGCCGGGGCCTGGCTGGGGAAAAAAGATTATAGCCGGGCTGCCCGGTTCAACGAGATGGCAATGTTATACCTCCGGGATGATCCTGAGTGGTTTCAGCGCGCACACGAGCAGAAGGAAAAAATTTTAAAAGAAAGGGGGTCACACCTTGATCTGTGATCATCACAGATCAAGGTGTGACCCCATCAACAGGAACTTTTTTGAATGCGGCCGTAGTGGATCAGTGCATGCATGGCACGGGCGCACTGTTCGGGCGTGCTGTATACGGGAATCCCGCCTTCGCCCAGCATTTCCTCCATAATGTTGTTTTCCAGGTGAACAAAGCGAAGGCAAATGATCGGCTTGTTGTATTTTCCGGGCAGTGATGAATAGCGCTTGCCGCCTTCTATCGCAATCCTGACAGCAGGGGACGGGTTTTCCGAATTGCGGTCGATTCTGAGCCCGGGGTTCCAGAGCTGCGGGCTGACCGGTACGTTGCTGATGACACCGTCAATATAATCCAGCTCCAGAAAACGCTCTATGATTTCGGCTTCCTGCAGGGCGGTGCGCGTACTGCCGGCAAAATCCACCGGGTTTTTGGCTTCAGGTGCGTGGTCCGGCAGCAATGCAGAAAGTGCCGACGATGTTTCCGGATCCAGTTCCGGAAGTTCCATACCCAGTGCAGAGCAGGCATCTGCGCCAACCACACCCTGACCGCCGCTTCCCAGAATGGCGACACGGTTGCCGGCGGCCGCCGGAAGTCCGGCCAGCGCCTGGGCGGTTTCAAAGAGGTGAAAAGCCTCTTTTACTTGCAGCATTCCGATCTGCCGGCAGATGCCCTCGAATATCACCGACGATCCGGCCACGGATGCGGTGTGGGACAAAGCCGCCCGCCCCGCGGCTTCGGAGCGCCCGGCCTTGTAAACCACAATGGGCTTTTTTGCCGCCACTTTTTTTGCAGCGTCAAAAAAACGTCTGCCATCCTTGAGTCCTTCCAGATAAAGGGCGATGACACCTGTTTGCGCATCATCGGCCAGATATTCAAGGTAGTCTGCCACCTCCAGAGAGGTCTGGTTGCCAATGCTGATGAATTTGCTCAGGCCATATCCCCGCTCAGCAGCCACCTGTGCCATGGAAACGCCGAAAGTGCCGCTTTGGCTTACAAAGGCAATCTGACCCGGTTGGGGGGCTTCGGCAAAACTGAGATTGAGACGGCTGGCGGAGCTCCAGATTCCCATGCAATTGGGGCCGACAAATCGAATGCCGCCCTCTATGGCGATTTGCGAAATCTGATTTTCCAGCTGGCGGCCGCTATCTCCGACCTCGGCAAATCCGGCAGTTATCACTACAGCTCCCTTGACTCCCTTGTCCATGCATTCCTTCAAAATTGCGGGCACCGTGGGAGCAGGGGTGGTGATGACCGCCATGTCCAGATCGTCGGGTACGGCGGTCACGCTGGGGTAGACCGAAAGGCCCATAATTTCTGATCTGCCTGGATTGACAGGATAAATTTTTCCCTTGAATCCGGCATCCAAAGGCCGGACGAGCATTCGATGCCCCCATTTTCCTGGGGTCTCAGACGCACCGATAATTGCGATCTTTCGGGGGTTGAAAATTGCGTCCAGGGCTTTTTTTGAACTGTTCTGCAAAACGCATTCCCTCCTTGTTTATCTCCGGCCTGCTTGTATTGTGATGTAAACGATCCCTAATCGGGCTTCATGGTAAATCCTCCTGGGGTGTTTCGTGGCAATTCAGAAAAAAAATCATACGACTGCATCTTTTCTGGCGGTGACCAGAAATACGGGAAATTCAGCGGGTGCCCCGGTAGTGGCGCTTTGTTTTTCCATGACATGGGCCGTGGTTGCAGAAATTCCGGTAAACCCTTTTTTACCCAGCACCTGGCCCAGTGCTTTGCGGTCAAAGCCCAGATGGAATACATCCGGGATATCTCCGTGAAATCCGCCGTCTTCCTTGTCCAAATCCGCCAAAGCAACCCAGCCGCCTGGGTTGAGCAGATTAAACAGGTTTTCAAGAAGCTTGTCCACATCTTTTACATGGTGAAGGGCCATGCTGGAAAAAATCAGATCAAACCGCTCTTCGGGCAGCTCGCCGCTGGCCGGATCCAGAAGCCTGGGGGTGACATTGTCAACCCGGCTGCCGGCAATCTTTTTTTCCAGCACCGCCAGCATGTTTTCCGACATATCCACGGCCAGCACATGTTTTAATTCAGGGGCCAGGGCCATGCTTATCAGCCCGGTGCCGCACCCGAATTCCATGGCAGACATGGTTCTGGAAAGAGACACATTTTTTCGTATCGTATCTGTGACATTTTTTGCCAGGGCCACCCGAATCGGTTTATCCCACTGACTGGCTGATTTGTTAAAGAAATCTTTTGCTGTTTTCATAGTGAGTTGCTATCTTTTTTTATTGTTTGAAGCGGTTATGATTTCCTTGCGTGACAATGACAAAAAATAAATCACCATCTGTAAAAGTCAAAGGGAAAGCCATGAATATTGCAAAAGTTGGCGCTGATCGCCGTCAGGCAATAGTCAAGCTGCGGCGGCAATTCCATATGTATCCGGAGACAGGATGGCAGGAATATGAAACCCGTAACACGATCCAGTCTTATCTGGACAGCCTGAAAATCCCTTTTCGATCCATTCCCCCTACCGGTATCGTAGCTACCATCGAGGGTGTTCAGCCAGGCAAAAATGTGGCGTTGAGGGCTGACATGGACGCTCTCCAACTGCCGGAAAAAAATGACCATGACTATGTTTCCCGCAACCCGGGAGTCAGCCATGCCTGCGGCCATGACGCACACATGGCAATGCTTTTAGGCGCAGCCTCAATCCTGATGGATATGCGAGATCAGATCAGGGGGACCGTCAAGCTGGTTTTCCAGCCCGCAGAAGAAATATTTGGCGGCGCACGGGCAATGATTGAAGCAGGTGCCCTGGAGGGGGTAAATGGCATATTCGGACTACATATCCTGGGAAACCTGCCAGTCGGGCAGGCAGCTGTGGCGCCCGGAGCGATAATGTCGGCAGCCAACCATTTTACCATCTGTGTCAGGGGACGAAGCGGCCATGGGGGGCTGCCGCACGAGGGTGTAGATGCTTTACTGGCAGCATCTGCCATTGTAATCAACCTGCAATCCATCATCAGTCGAGAGATCAACCCTCTTGATACCGCCGTTGTAAGCGTCGGCCGGATGGAAGCTGGGACGGCTTACAACATTATCGCTGGGACCGCCATCCTGGAAGGCACCACCAGGTGCTTTTCCGAGGATATAAATACGAGTTTGCCTGTGAAGATGGAGCGAATCATCAGCAACACAGCGAGTGCCTATGCTGCCGATGCAGAGTTTGATTACAAACGCTCAGTACCGCCCACGGTAAATGATGATTTTTGCACACGACTAGCTGAAAAATCGATTGATACAATATTTGGCCGGGAAAAACGAACACAGCTGTCACCCATTACGGGGGCCGAAGACTTCGCTTTTTATTTACAGCAGGTGCCCGGGGTGTTTGTTTTCCTGGGGGGCGGCAATAAAGAAAAAGGCTTTGCTTTTGCCCAGCACCATGAGTCATTCGACATTGATGAGGATGCGCTGGAATTAGGGGCCGCCTTATATGCCCAGTACGCACTGGATTTTTTGAGTGCCCCCGGCAACAGGTAATTCATGTTTGAACTGTCCTTACAGGGATACGATTATAAGTAAAATAAATGCGAAATCCGGGGTTGAAGTAATAGAAGGCGCGCATCCTTATAAGCCCGCCAACATTTTTGCCTGAAGCCGTGAAAATCGGAACCATCTGAAAACCGACTTTTTATGAGAGCATCATAATTGGAGATCGTTATGACGGATGAAAAGAAAGACACTCCCCGCATGCAATCCAATTCGACCTCATTTCCCGAACCTGAACAAATCCGCAAACAAGCAGAACAAAAAGCCAGAGACATTCATAGAGCCGATCTTGACATCATGACGCGTGAAGAACTCCGGCAAATGGTTAATGAATTTCAGGTAAAGCAAATTGAGGCTGAATTACAAAATGAGCAGCTGCGAAGCCAGCTTGAAAAAAGACATGATCAGGCTGCGTTGTTCAGGATCGTCACCGAAAACATGCTGGATATGGTCGCACTGACCGATATGGAGGGCAATTTCATTTTTGCCGGAAAATCCCATGAAATTCTGGGATACGAGCCAGATTACCTGATTGGAAAAAATGTAATGGATTTTGTGTATCCTGATGACCTCCAGCACGTTCTGGAGGAATTTGCTGAATTTGTTTCTTCGGGTCGTCCTCGTAAGGTTGAATATCGAAACAGGTGCAAAGACGGCACCTACCTCTGGCTTGAAACCGTGGGTAATTTTATTACAGGTGACAAGGGTAAATCTCAAAAAATTATCTTCACTTCAAGGGATATTACGGAGCGCAAGCAGGCTGAGGAGGCGCTTGCACACGCCTATGACCTGATGCGTTATATCATTGAACATGCCAACTCCGCAGTTGCGGTGCACGACAGGGACTTGAACTACATTTATGTCAGCCAGCAGTACCTTGACATATTCCAGGTCAAGGAAAGCGATGTTATCGGGAGGCATCATTATGATGTATTTCCTGATTTACCCCGGAAATGGAGGGATGTGCATCAAAAAGTGCTGGCGGGTGAAGTCTTTCTTAAAGAGAAGGATAGCTACCCCCGGAAAGACGGGACCCTGGACTGGACCCGGTGGGAATGTCGCCCATGGTACGAAGCTGACGGAACGATTGGCGGGATTATCGTATATACCGAAATTATCACCGAGCGGGTGACTGCCGAAGAAGCGCTGCAGGCAAATTATAAGCTGCTTCAGATCGCCGGTGAAACGGCCAAATTTGGCGGTTGGACCGTTGATTTGGAAAATAATATCTGCACCTGGTCCGATGTTGTGGCAGATATTCATGATGTGCCCCGTGGTTATTCCCCGCCGCTGCAGGAAGGCATAAACTTCTACGCTCCGGAATGGAGGGTAAAAATCAAACAGGTTTTCAGTGCCTGCGCAGAAAAGGGGGTTCCTTACGATGAAGAAATGGAAATCATCACCCAAACAGGAAAACGCGTCCGGGTGCGAACAGCCGGCAAAGCAGTGAAAGATGAAAAAGGCAGGATCATCAAAGTTCAGGGTTCTTTTCAGGACATCACAGAACGCAAGCAAGCCGAAGAAGCGCTGCGGGAAAGCGAGAAACGATACCGTACAATTCTCAATGAAATGTCAGAGGGCTACCAGGAGGTAGATCTTTCCGGCAACTTCACTTTTTTCAACGAGGCCTTTCTAAACATCTTCGGCTATAGCAGAGATGAAATGATGGGTACAAATTTCAAACACTACGCCGCCGAAGAAGCGATCGCAAAAAGGGTATATCACCTCTACAATGAGATGTACAAAACTGGAGTCCCGATCCAAAGCTGCGAATGGGATATAATAAGAAAGGATGGGCAAAGAAGAACCCTTGAATTTTACGCTTCTGTTGTGAGGGATTCAGCAGATATTCCCACCGGCTTCCGCGGTATCGTCCGTGATATAACCGAGCGGCAGCGGGCCGAAAAGGAAAGGGAAAAACTGCAGGCCCAGCTCAACCAAGCACAGAAAATGGAGTCTGTTGGTCGTTTGGCAGGCGGGGTGGCCCATGATTTCAACAACAAGCTTTCCATTATAAACGGGTATGCCGAACTGGCCATGGAAACGATTGACCCTTCAGACCCCCTCCATGAAACCATCCAGGAAATCCACACCGCAGGGAAAAAATCCGTTGACATCGTGCGACAGCTTTTGGCCTTTGCCCGGAAACAAACCATCAGCCCCGTGCCACTTGATCTAAACGACACCATTGCCAGCATGCTCAAAATGCTACAGCGACTGATTGGCGAAAACATTGACCTTGCGTGGCACCCCGGAAACAACCTTTGGCGGGTGAAGATAGACCCTTCCCAGGTGGACCAGGTCATGGCAAATCTTGCTGTAAATTCAAAGGATGCCATATCTGATGCGGGAAAGTTGACCATAGAGACGAAAAATATAATAGTTGATGAAGATTATTACAGGAGCAACCCGGAGGCAATTGCCGGGCAATACGTAATGCTGGCAGTCAGTGATAATGGCTGCGGTATGGAAAAAGAAG
>JAABTZ010000102.1 GCA_011389605.1 Desulfobacteraceae bacterium | reverse complement strand
ACGCTGCATTCTTCGAAATCGCGCAAGCCTTGATCTTGAACTTTTTACGGCACCATCTGAAAAACGACTTTTTACGAAACCATCAATGTTAATGCCCATGACCGGAGGAGATTTGCTCCAGTGCCTGTTCGTATTGATC
Source organism: Desulfobacteraceae bacterium (assembly GCA_011389605.1). Lineage (GTDB taxonomy): Bacteria > Desulfobacterota > Desulfobacteria > Desulfobacterales > Desulfosalsimonadaceae > Desulfosalsimonas. The sequence goes on along the minus strand of JAABTZ010000102.1, from coordinate 8,659 downwards.
CGGCGTCATGCGGGGAATCTGCTCGGTAAGCGCGGCAAGCCCCCACAATTCCTTTTCGCTGTGGGTGGGACCAAAGGCCGGCATTCCGGTCATCTTGATGCCGTGCTTGATGATCCAGTAAATCCGGGCACTATTCCATTCCTCCTGGAGGTGCCCGTCTGTCATTTCCGGCGGCGAAGGATAGAGACCTGCAGCAAATTCGCTTGGGGCATACCCGGGTGCTCCGTGACAGTACCGGCACATTTCCTGATAATGGGGCAGCGCACGGCTCCGGACGTCTGCTTTATCCAGATCCGGCATTCGAATATCTTCGCTGTGGGAAACAATTGAACGGTCACGAACCATTTCGATAAATTTGCTTGTAAGATCCCAGTGCGGCACAGTGGCGCCGATATGATACCGGCCGGTCCATGCGTACAGCAGCACGCCGGCGGCGATGACAAAAACAATAATGATCGCAATTCCCACGGACTTCATGGTCGACCTCCTTGATAATAAGTGGTCTCCGATAATATCGCCATGCTGACAACCAGAAATTAATACCAGAAACGAATTCCTGCCACAAATGCCGTGACGTCTGTATCCTCACCCTTTTTTTCTGCCAGGTCGGCGGTTTCCCCCAGTTTCCGGCTCCAGGAAACGCCGATATAAGGGGCGAGTTCCCGGCAGATCTCGTAGCGCAGCCTGAGACCCAGTGTGATATCGTTGAAACCCTGGCCGACCCCGTATTCCTCGACTTCTTCAACGGCCAGCGAGGTTTCCAGCCGCGGTTGAACAATGAGCCGCTGGGTCAGCAGCAGATCATATTCTGCCTCCACGCCGGCTGACACATCCCCGTCTTCGCTCACATAGGCGGTGGCATCGACTTCGAACCAATACGGCGCAAGGCCCTGGAAGCCGACGGCAGCAAAGCTGCGTTCCGGATCGGGTTCAAAATCGTGCCGAACGCCGATCTGAAAATCCCAGAAAGTGTCGATGCTGCGCCCATAAAGCAGCTCAACTCCGATCTCTTCAAACTCTTCGGCATCCATCAGCCATGAACCCTCGCTTTCCAGATACAGCTTATTGTAATCTCCCCCGATCCAGGCCATCACGTCCCAAAGCATGAGGTCTTCTCCTTCACGGGCCTGATATTCGAAGCGGTCGGCCTGAAAGAGAGCAAACATCTCATTGTCATGGACCGGCTGGGCACCGAAGTTTTTTCTCGCCTCCGGACCGGTATCATCGGCATACTTTCGGATTGCCTTGCCCCCGGGTGGTCCGGGTGCGGCCTTGTGATAGCCGGCCGGATATGGACTGCTGCCCGAAGAGCCGGAATTCTGCCCGGCAGCCAGACCGGGAACGCAGAGAATCAGCAGAAACAAGGCTGCCCCCCGGATCACGGATCCTGTCTTAAATGTCATTGTCCCCTCCTTTCTCAGGCGACCCGGACGACCTGGAACATGCCGGCTTCCATGTGATAGAGCAGGTGACAGTGAAATGCCCAGTCTCCTTTCTCAATGGGGGTAATGAGCGCGGATAGCACCTCGCCGGGCTTGGTCAGGATCGTGTGCTTGAAAGGCAGTTTTTCCACCCCGTTTTCCAGCTGCATCCACATCCCGTGCAGGTGGATGGGGTGATCCATCATGGTATGGTTGACAAGAAACAGCCGCAGCCGCTCGTTATGCCGGAAAAGATAGGGCCCGGGGTGTTCGGTAAACTTCATGCCGTCAAAGGAAAACATGTAGCGCTCCATATTGGCGGTGATGTTGATGGTCATCTCGCGGTCAACCGTATGCTTGTAAGGATGTGGTTCGGCTGAGACAAGATCCTCGTAGACCAGCACACGCCAGTCATCTTTTCCCAGGCCGAGACCGGGTTCGTTTAACCGGTAGCGGGGATTGTGGACGACCATGGCCACATTGGCGTTTTTTTCCGGCATAAACGGTTTAGGCCCGTTGGGCCCCGGAATATCCGGATCCGGTTTCGGCAGGTTCCCGTTGTCTGTGTGGCCGTGCTGCATATCGTTGGAACCCATTTCGCCGGAAGAACTGCCGGACATCATTGCCATGCCGATATCTTCAAGCTTGCGCACAGGGCGCGGGCGCAAGGCGGGCACTTTTGCTTCCATCCCGGCTGCCGGGGTCAGCGTTCCCCGCGTGTATCCGCTGCGATCCAGCGACTCGGCGAAAATGGTAAAAGCCCGTTTTTTCTGCGGCCGGACCAGCACGTCATAGGTCTCGGCAACCCCGATGCGAAACTCGTGCACAGGGACCGGCTCCACCGCCTTGCCGTCAGCCATGACCACCTCCATGTCCAGCCCCGGAATCCGCACGTCAAAGTTGGTCGTGGCCGCGGCATTAATAAAACGCAGGCGTATGGTCTCGCCCGGGGCAAACTTCGCCGTCCAGTTCATGGCCGGCGAATGTCCGTTCATCAGGTAGGTATAGGTATGTGCGGTCACGTCCGCCAGGTCCACGGGGCTCATGCGCATTTTGCCCCAGGCCATGCGATCGGCCAGGGTACTGCCAAGCCCGTGTTTTTCTGCATCCCGGAAAAAATCCCCCACGGTTCGTCGCTGGTAGTTGTAATAGTGCCCCTCCAGGTTGATGTGCCGAAAAATGGCTTCCGGATCCTCAAAAGACCAGTCAGAGAGCACAACCGGAAAGTCCCGGTCGTATTCAAACGGCTCGCCGTCTTCCGGATCGATCACAAGCGGCCCGTATGCGCCGGTCTGCTCCTGGAAGCGCGAATGGCTGTGATACCAGTAGGTGCCCGCCTGCCTGACATGATAGCGGTACTGGTAGGTCTGCCCGGGGCCAATGCCCGCGAAATTGACCCCCGGCACACCGTCCATGGGGAAGGGTACGAGAATGCCGTGCCAATGGATCGAGGAATGGGCTGTGTCATGCAGGTCATTGGTCACATTGAGGACAACGTCGTCTCCTTCCCGCAGGCGGACCAGCGGCCCTGGCACGGATCCGTTTATACCGGTGGAAATGCCTTTTTGCCCGTCTATGCGGATCGGGGAATACCCGATGGTCAGATCGTATCGCGTCTGCGGCCGGACTGCATTGATGCCGGTGTCCAATGATTCCGCCCATGCCGGCAGGGGCCAGGACAGCCGCACCCCGGCGAGAAAAAGGCCCGCACCGGCGCCCTTGATAAAATTGCGGCGCGTCAAACCGGGTGTTCTCAAAACAGGTCTCCTTTTTTATCCCGTTTCATATGCCTTTGCCATCACGAGTATTGATATCTTTCAGAATATCCCCGGCCTGCCTCTTTCATGTCGAAAGCTTCAAAAACCGGGCGTTTATCGCAACGATCACGGTGCTAAAAGACATGAGAATGGCACCTACCGCCGGTGAGAGAAGAATGCCCCAGCTATAGAGCACTCCGCCTGCCAGTGGTATGGCAAAGGCGTTATAGCCCGTGGCCCATGCCAGGTTCTGCAGCATCTTCCGATAAGTCGCCCGGGACAGGTCCAGAATGGCGACTGCATCCATGGGGTTGCTCCGCACCAGGATGATATCGGCCGCCTCCACGGCCACGTCCGTGCCCGCACCGATTGCGATCCCCACATCGGCCTGGGCCAGGGCCGGCGCGTCATTGACGCCGTCTCCGGTCATGGCCACGGTCAGGCCGCGGGACTGGACCTCTTTCACCTTTTTGGCCTTGTCCCCGGGCAGCACCTCGGCGAAATAGTCATCCAGGCCGATTTCTTCCGCCACCCAGGCGGCCACCTGCTTGTTATCGCCGGTGAGCATCATGCACTGGATGCCCATCTGCTTGAGTTTTGAAATCGCCTGTCTGGATTCTTCCCGGATGATGTCGGCCAGCGCCACGGCACCGACAGGCGTCTCGTCAATCAGGATAAAGACGACGGTTTTGCCCTGGGCGTTTAATTCGTCAATCCGATTGTCATCAACGGAAAAATCGTTTTCCCTGAGATAGCCCGGGCTGACCACCTTCACGTTCTTTCCTGCGACCTTGGCCTGTGCGCCCTTGCCTGTAATGGATTTGAAATCCTCGGCCTTTTGCGGCGTTTCCACCTCTTGGGCGATTGCCTGTGCAATGGGGTGTTGGGATTGGGATTCAACGGCTGCGGCATAACCGAGCAGATCCTCCTGGCTGTAATCGTCTGAAAAGTTCAGGGTGTCGGTCACGCCGAAACGGCCTTCGGTCAGGGTTCCGGTTTTGTCAAAAATAATGGCTTCGATGTTTCGCGCCCGCTCGAAAGCGGCCCGGTTTCGTATCAGCAGGCCGTTTTTGGCCGCAAGCGCGGTGGAAACGGCAACGACCAGGGGAACCGCAAGACCCAGGGCATGCGGGCAGGTGATGACCATGACCGTTACCGTGCGCTCCAGGGAAAAAGCAAAATCTCTTCCCATAAACCCCAGCCAGACCACCAGGGTAATCGCCCCGCAGGTGAGCGCGATGATGGTCAGCCACAGGGCGGCCCGGTTGGCCAGATCCTGGCTTCTGGACTTGCTTTGCTGGGCCTGCTCCACCAGGTCGATCATCTGGGACAGGTACGAGTCCTTGCCGGTTTTCTGCACCGTGACCGTCAAAGATCCTTCGCCGTTGACCGCCCCGCCGATCACCTGCGCGCCGGCGCCTTTGGAAACCGGCATGGACTCGCCGGTGATCATGGACTCGTTGACAGAACTCCGGCCCTCTGACACCTCGCCGTCCACTGGGACTTTTTCTCCGGGCTTGACCAGCACCCGGTCGCCGGCCTGAATTTCCTGTATGGAAACATCCTTGGTGCTGCCGTCGTCCATGACCTTGTGGGCATCTGAGGGCATAAGCTTTGCCAGTTCCTCAAGCGCCCGGGACGCCCCCATGACAGAGCGCATTTCGATCCAGTGGCCAAGCAGCATGATGTCGATCAGGGTGGCCAGCTCCCAGAAAAACACTTTTCCGGCAAGGCCGAAGACCACGACACTGCTGTAGATATAGGCCGTGGCAATGGCAACGGCGATCAGGGTCATCATGCCGGGCTGAAATTCTTTCAGCTCGTCAAAGATCCCTTTTAAAAACGGCCACCCGCCGTAGAAAAAAATCGCCGTGGACAGGGCAAACAGCACGTATTGATCGCCCGCAAACCCAAGCGCCTCCATCCCCAGAAAAGACTGGATCATGGGGGAGAGAAGCAGCACGGGCACTGTGATGGCAAGGGATATATAGAATCGTTTTTTGAAATCAGCCACCATGTGGGCGTGATGATCACCATGGTCGCCGTGATCCCTCTGGCTGTCGTGGCCGGAATCCGCCTTTTTGTGCCCGGAGGAAGCGTGATCGTGTCCGGATTGTCCGCCGCCATTTGACCCGCCTGAATCATGGGGCTGATCTTCCCGGCCGTGCGTTTTCAGATCTTGTTCCGGTTTATCCTGTGTTTCTGTCAAGACATGCTCCTTTCTTCCGTGATAGGCAACGTCAGAAAGTACAATCCGACTATCAATCCGTTCACCAGAATATAAATGGAAAAAGACCAGTTTGCCACCATCCGGTGAACAACCAGATCCAGTTCCTGCAGGGACTGAAGCAGTATGCCGTCCTTGCCGTGAAAAATCGCCGGGACATCAGTATTCCAGTTTAATCGTCAGATCAAGATTCCCCCCGTCGTAACGGAAGCTGGCGGCCGAAAACGCAGGAGCGCCGAATTCGTCAATGGTCGTATTTGAAAAGCCGTAGCCTTCCGTGGGAACACCCATCCAATTGGTGTCGAGCTCAGCGTTCATGTTCTCATCATGGATTACGGCGATCGCATAGGTTCCCGGCGGGATATCCGAAAAGCCGCATTGTGCTTGTGTCTTCTGAATTTTCCTTATTATGATCGCTTTTGCCGAACCCAGGAATTCCCTGGGAAAACCCTCTGGTGATTCAAAAATTCCACAAGCGATATTTCCCGTACTGTTTTTTATGTTCGGAATTTTCACGTGAATTTCCGGACATGATGCCTGGGCGAAAGCGATGGCGGGAATATTCAGGAAAATCAGCACGGCAAAAAATGCCGCCCATCGAACTGCCTTTTTTTTGTCAGCTGCGGGGCTCATGTTTGGCCTCATTTCCTTATGAACTCCTGTTGCTTCGGTGAGTTACCGCTTTTGCACAAAAGGTAATCATGCATAAGTTGTCATGCCAATAACAAGCAATTGCAGGCACGACGAACCCTGTCAATAGAATCGGTGATTCAAGGAAGGGGGGCTTCTGATGATGCGCCTATATAATTACTCCGGACAAATGATTCCAACCGTAGGGAAATATGTTCTGTATCTGCCATCATCCCGGGTAATTAAATCCAGGCCAAGTACAGCAGCCTGGGCGCCGATATAGAAATCGGGCAAAGGTGATTTCTTACTTCCTTTCCCCTTTTTGTATGCAAGATACGCTTTTCCAGCCAGAAACAGGGCTTCTCTGGGGATTTCCAACATCTGAAATCCGCCTTTATGCAGGGCCGATTCCAATTCTTCAATTTTCTTAAAACCTACGGATACTTCGGTATAAATTATCGGGTTAATATATAGTGTCGTGTGATCGCTATAATTTGCCAAAGCGGATTCAGACCAATCAGCCCACCTGGGATCATCAAGGAAAATGTCTAAAATGACATTTGAGTCAACAAGAAGCCCTTTCATCTATCTTACCTCGTTAAGGCCATTATTTCATCCGTAGTCATTTTAACAGTTGCAGCCCCGCGTAATTTTGCAAATTTTCGACTGGCCGCTTTCCCGTTTTTTTGTTTCACTAAAAAAACACGCCCTTCTTCCTCCACAAAATCAATCTCTGTTGCCGGGGTGATTCCCAATTTTTCGCGAATATGCTGGGGAATAGTGACCTGGCCTTTTGTGGTTACTCTCATGATTCATCCTCCAGTAATCAGTATTACCGGTAATAGTAATACATCATATGAGTCACGTCAATCCAGAACAGCACCGGCACCGGATATTTTCAATACCGACCAGGGCGCACAATATACAGGGGCAGCCTTTACCGGCGTGCTTAAAGAACATGGCATAAAGATCAGCATGGACGGCAAGGGCCGAGCCATGGACAATATAATGGTTGAAAGATTATGGCGTTCACTGAAGTATGAGGACATTTATCTTAAAGACTATGAGACCGTACAGGAACTGATAGAAGGTCTTCGGGCGTATTTTGATTTTTATAACAACGAGCGGTCTCATAAAAGTCTTGGGAATATGACGCCCGCTGAGGTCTATCGGGGTGAAGATGCAATTAAAAAGGCTGCATAATCAGAGCAGGGCGTGTTTGGCCGGGTTACCCTCGCTTCGCTTGAGCTATGTGGAGGCTCCGCTCAGCTCGGGCAACCCTGGACTGAGCCGTTATACCTAATTTGGGTGGAAAGACTGTCTTGACATTGGGGTCCAGCATAAACCACTCAATTTCATGCCCGGCTGGCAGAGATTCAGTTACGGCCCTGAGTAGCGAAGAAACCGTTCCGTTTTTTCGGGGGCTTCCGTTTAGCACCAGTATTTTCATTGTTTAATTTTCCTTTTGGAAAATATTTCACTTTGTTTAAATTTTTGAAATCTGAATCTTGAATCCATATAGTTGCTTGATATTATTTTGTAATACATTATTGTTATCGATAAGGCCTGTCAATTGCTTTTGGGTGGTTCGTGGCTGGCATCAAACTGAATAATTCCGCCTTGACATTTTAACTTTGATATGTACAATATGCTGTACAGGAGGTGATAACATGAAAGCTATAACCTATACCGCAGCAAGGCAAAACCTTGCGAAAACAATGGAAAATGTCTGCAGAGACCACTCCCCGGTGATCGTAACACGCAAATCATCGGAATCGGTTGTTATTATGTCTCTTGAGGACTTTGAAGCCCTTGAAGAAACAGCTTATCTCCTGCGGTCTCCGAAAAACACAAGACGCTTGATTGAATCTATTGCTCAACTAGAAAACGGCCAAGGGTCTGAAAAGGAGCTAATGGAGTGAGGCTCATTTTCTCTGACAACGCCTGGGACGATTATCTTTATTGGCAAAAAACGGATAAAAGAATCCTTCACCGAATCAATACTCTCATCAAAGAAACTAAACGTAACCCTTTTGAGGGTATTGGAAAACCTGAACCATTAAAGCATGCACTTTCAGGTTACTGGTCCAGACGAATAACCGATGAACACCGATTTATTTATAAAGTTACCGAAAACGCAATTCATATCGCGCAATTGCGATACCACTATTGATTTAGCCCAATGCGCTCCGCATAACCGGCTGGCGAAAGCTGCATAGCCCGCAAGAAATACTGATAACCGGTATATTTAAAAGGTATTATATTGCCGGCTATCTCCATCTCCTTCAGGTCTGCCTTGATTTCCTGAAGGGGCCGAGGCGTCCGGTAATCTTTCTTGTCTGGCATGAAATCATCAAGGCCTTTATCCCGTGTTTCGATGCTGCCGCGGGCCGCTCGTTTGATCAAAACGATCACTTGCAACGCAATCTTGAACAGAAACAATAATGTCTTTAATTTTTTAATCATACGCCTTAAGTCCGCTTGCCATCTTGGCGTTTGCCCGGCATAAACCAGCCAAACAATAATGCCTCTAATATCATTCTGGTTTTATCGAACCAGGAATAGCTCTTCTCTGAAAATTACACTCCCCGAAAACACACTTCATACCCCCTTGAACAAAAAAA